>JALSNH010000164.1 GCA_026987085.1 Aquificota bacterium
CAACCTTTAAGGAGTCTTTTACATTTCTACAAACCAAATCGCGGGCGGTTATAAAACCTTTTTCCCTCAAAAGTTTTGCAACTTTCCAACCTTCCACCTTTTGGGGAGTGGTATCTATTACGAAAACTTTTAAAGGTTGTTTCGATTCAATTTTTGCCATTTCAAGGAGCTTTAGAAGTTTCAATCCTCCGCCGGTTGCGGTTATGTTTTTACCGAACCTTTTAAAGAGATTATCGTATCTACCACCTCCTGCAACGGTCTCTTTTCCAACTAAAACCTTGAAGAAAATTCCCGAGTAGTAATCCCTTTTGGGAGTTAAGGTTGGTAAGAAACCTATTTCGGCATCTATTTGATACTCCTTAAGGAGGTTGTAGAGCTTTTCCAATTCCTCCGCAACCTCTTTAGGTATCGGTAAGCTTTTCCAATCCTCTTTTGAAAGGTTGTAGACTTTTAAAAACTCTTTGGGAAGCTCTTCAAAGTTTTTACTTTCAACGGTTTCTTTTCCAAACTTTTCCGCTAAATGGTCGTAAATTTTTCTGTGTCCCAATAGAAGAATGTGTTTTTTTAAACCCAGTTTGGAGAGTATTTGAGAGGTTAAGGCTACAATCTCCGCATCGGCTTCCACACCGCTTGCTCCTACAAGTTCAAAACCTAAAGTTGGTTCCTCCCAAAGTTGCCCGGTCTTTTTAAAGACTTTTCCTTTGTAGTAGACCCTTAAAGGAAATAACTCCCTCTTTTGGTGGAAAACGAAACGCAATATTTGGGGTGTAAAATCGAACCTTAAAGCGAGCTCTTCACCTTCCCAAACTCCTACGGGAAAAATCCTTTTACTTTCACCCAAGGTGGTTTCAAATAACTTTTTGAACTCCAAATGGGGCAAACCTATTTCGCTATAACCCCAAAGGTTTAGCTCTTTTTCAACAACCTCCAATAGGTCTGTTAATTTTTCACTTTCGGAGGGGTAATAATCCTTTACACCGTAAGGGAGGAGTTTCTTTAAAACCATCTCTACAAGTTTCTATTTTCAAAGAGAATAGCCCTATTTATGGAAAAGGTCGACCTACTAATTACCAACGGTTGGATTATTACCAACGCCGAAAGGGGGCAATTTGTTGGAGATATAGCCGTTAAAGGTGGGAAGATTTTGGAAATAGGTCAAAATTTGGCTCAAAAATATATTGCCGAAAAGGTAATAGATGCCTCCAACAAAATAGTGGCTCCCGCCTTTGCCAATATGCACACCCACGCGGCAATGTCCCTCTTTAGGGGTATAGGAGCAGACCTACCCTTAATGGATTGGCTTACCAAAGTTATTTGGCCACTCGAAGGAGAGTTTGTTTCCCCCGAATTTGTAAAGGACGGAGTGGCTCTTGCTATTCTCGAAATGGTCAAATCGGGAACCACCTTTTACCTCGATATGTACTTTTTTGAAGAACATACAGCCGAAATTGTTAAAAAGAGCGGTATAAGGGCCGGTTTGGGGTTCGGTATTTTGGATTTTCCCACAAAGGTGGCCTCCTCTCCGGAGGAATACCTTAAAAGGGCCCGAGAATTTGTAGAGCACTTTAAGGGTGACAAAGATATCATTCCCGTAGTGGCTCCCCATGCGGTATATACCTGCTCTCCGGAGACCTTAACCAAGGCTATGGAGCTGGCGGAGGAGTTCGATGTTCCCTACCATATCCACCTTGCGGAGAGTAAAGGGGAGCTTGCTCAGGTTGAGGAAAAATATAAAACACCTCCCGTTAGGCATATGAAAAAACTCGGTCTTTTAAGGGAAAGGGTAATAGCCGCCCATATGGTTTGGCTCGACGAGGAGGAAAGGGAGGCGGTGGCGGAGGCGAAAGTAAAGGTTGCCCACTGTCCCGAAAGTAATCTAAAGCTCGGCTCCGGCGTTGCACCTATTGGCGACTATGTAAAAAGGGGTATAACGGTATGCCTCGGAACCGACGGGGCCGCCTCCAACGATAACCTCAATATGCTCGAAGAAGCTTCAACAATGGTTAAACTCCAAAAGGGGGTAAACCTCGACCCTACCGCCTTAACCTCCGTCCAAGCCTTCGAAATTGCCACCGCCAACGGCTTTGAAAGTGTAGGAATAAAGGCGGGTCGAATTAAGGAAGGCTACGATGCGGATATTATCGTTGTTGATACCAAAAGACCTGAACTCCAGCCCCTCTACGACCCTACCGCCCAGCTAATCTATTCGGCCCAAGCCTGCGCTATCGAAACGGTAATAGCTCGGGGCAAAGTTATTATGGAAAACGGAAAGGTTTTAACCCTCGACGAGGAAG
>JALSNH010000165.1 GCA_026987085.1 Aquificota bacterium
AACAAAAACTCGATTACCTTAAAGGGCAAACTTTTGTTTTCACCGGCACCCTGAAATGTTGTTCGCGCGAAGTTGCCGGTAAGATTGTTGAAGCTTTGGGAGGAGTATTTTCCAACAGTATAACCTCCAAAACAACCTACCTCGTTGTAGGTGAGGAACCGGGTAAAACCAAATTGCAAAAGGCGCAAAAGTTAGGAACGGTAAAAATAATTAACGAGGAGGAGTTTTTAAACCTTATAGAACCTTACGTAAATATCGAGTTCCTAAAAAGGGGCGAACATATAACAAAGTTCCAGCCGGAGGAAATTATTAAAGGTTGGAAATCCAAAGAAGGAAAGAAAAAAAAGAACAGAACCCTTTTCGGTTAAGGAGCCTTTTCTCTTATCACATCTTCGTAGGCCCACTTTTGAAGAATACGCTTAATTTCTTCCAAAGAAAGTTGGGGTTTATTGTACATCCCTTTTTGGGAGCGTTGTCTTTCAGCTTCATACAAAATAACGGCGGTAGCTACCGAAACATTTAAACTTTGAGCCATTCCATACATTGGTATAACCACGTTGTAGTCGGCAACCGATGCCACTTTCTCGCTCACACCGTCGAGTTCATTGCCGACCACCACAACGGTCGGTTTTGTATAGTCCACCTCCCTAAAATGGATCGAATTTCCAACCAACCTGGTAGCAACTATTTGAAATCCTTCCTTTTTAAGGTTGGTTAAAGTCTCTACCGCATCTTGAACCCTATGAAGAAAGACCCATTTGTGGGAACCCATAGTTATGTTTTCGTTGTAAATTTTTGTTTTGCTACCCTCGTAAGTGTAGTAGATATTTAAAACTCCCACCGAATCGCAGGTTCTAATAATTGCGGAAAAGTTATGTTCATTTTTTACATTTTCCGAAAAGAGGATTAAATCTTTTTGCCTCCTTAGAAGGACCTCAAGCAATCTTTTCAACCTTTGGGGTTCAACAAGATAGTTTTCATCTTTTAAAAGTTCCAAATACTCTTCTACCAGTTCCATAGATAAGAAAATTTTGCGAGGTTAACCCCCCAAAGGAGATTTTTAAAACCCAGAACCTCGAAAGGTTTTTTTAAAAAAAAGTTAGGCCAGAAGGAAGTCTTTAGCCAAATAGCCCCAAAAGTATTAAAGATAGAAATGAAACCAAAAAGGTTATTACTTGAAAAATTCGTACCTTGGAAGGGTCTAAACCTCGAAAGGTCAAGGATTGCCCCAAAGTTCTGGCCATTAAAATGGATGCAATAAGGGAGAGAATAAGGAGAAGTGAAAGCTTTATCGAATCCATTAAAGGGCGGGTTCTATCATTTTAATAATTTTGTCGTATCTGGGATGTTTTTTATCCATAATTACCGCTTTTTTAGCTTGGCGTTTATATTTTTTGTCCTTTCTTATCCCGTAGTGGGAATAACCACCTTTCCATCTTTTAATTTTGCCCTTTTTGGTTAATTTAATCCTTTTAGCCAAACTTCTATTGCTCTTTACCTTTCCACCTACTCTTGGCATTGTTCAAACCTCCGAAGGGCTTCATTTTATCACTGTTTCTGTTTTTTAGGGGCAAAAACCGCTATCATAAATCTACCCTCTTTGGAGGGTTTCTTTTCTAAGGTTCCTAAATCTCCGACATCTTCCACAAAGCGTTGAACTAATCTTTCACCCAACTCGGGACGGATATTTTCCCTTCCTCTAAAGATTATTCTGAGTTTAACTTTGTTGCCCTCTCCGAGGAACTCTTTAAGCTGTTTTAGTTTTACCTGATAATCGTGTTCCTCTATTCCTACCCTCATTTTGAGTTCTTTGACTTCTATAGTTTTCTGTTTCTTTTTAGCTTCTTTTGCCTTTTTCTTCATTTCGTATTTAAACTTTCCGTAATCGGCTATACGGCATACGGGCGGTTTAGCGTTCGGTGCTATTTCTATTAGGTCCAATCCTCTTTCTTGGGCAAGTGCCAAAGCTTCTTTAATAGGCATAATTCCCAAATTCTGACCGTTTTCATCAATAACCCTAACTTCCTTCGCCCGAATCTGTCTGTTTACTCTGTATTTTTTTTCAAAGGCGCTCAGCTTTTATCCCTCCTTATTTTTTTGTCTATTAGAAATTATCTCCAAAAGGAGCGGTTAAATTCCTCAAGTTTTTCCAAAAAGCGGGTGTAAATTTCCGCCGGGAACTTTTTTCGGAGTTCCAATTCTCCCAACTCCTCCGTAAGGAGAGAACATTGAAGGTTTATATACTCCTTTAAGAGTTCTAGCCTGTTGGAAATATCCTCTATGGGTTGGGGGTCAACAAATCCTCCCGGAGGAACAGTTTTATGAACCACCAATTTGAGGAGGGTAAATTCCAATTCCTCCCAAAGGTTTTCCATATCTTCCTGCAACTTTGAAAGATTTTGAAGAATTGTCTTTAAACTCGCTTTGAGTTTTTCCGCCGCAAGGCGCTTTTCCTCTTCTATCAACTGTAAATAACCATTAACTTCTTCCAAATTTTCGGCGACCATCTCTTCCAATTCTTTGAGAACGGCAAGATTTAGCTCTATTCCCTTTTCGAAACTCTTAAGCCTAACATATTCCTCCAGAAGAATCCTATTTCCGTCGAACATTTCGGGAAAATAAAATTATTCGACAAAATTGAAAAAATACTGGAAATATCATTTTAAAATGTGGAAATTTCGCTAACACTCAAAAAAATTTTTGAGAATTCCAACAAACCTATCAACTTGAGGTTTTATTTCCAACCTTTCCACCAACCGGTTCGGAAACTTTCCACTACCGTAATAAGAACCATATAAAGCTCCGTAAATTGCACCCACAGTGTCGGTATCTCCTCCAACCTTTACAAGTTTTCTCAAACCTTCTAGAAAATCCTCCTCCTTAAGAAACAAATAGAAAGCACTGGCCACCGTATGGACCACATATCCGGAGGTTCCTAAAGTCGGTAGGGCTTTTTCGGTTGCTTCCTTTAAAAGATTTGGAATTTGGGATAGATTCCACTTTAAGGGACTTTCCATACCAAAATCCTTTAAAAGGGTTAATGTTTTTCGATATATCTCCTCCTTCGGTAGTTCGTTTAGAGCAAAAAAAACTCCCAAGGCTACCGCAAAAGCCCCTTCAATAGCCAATTCGTTTCTATGGGTTATATAGCCTTCCCATCGGACCCATTCGTAAAAGTCCTCTATAGGAACCTTTTTTAAAAAGGCAAAAATCCCTAGAGGGGCTATTCTCATAGCAACGCCGTTTCCGGCCGCCCGTTCTCCAATTACACCCGAATAGAACCAATTTTTTGTTTTTTCAAATCTCTCCAAGGCTTTTAAAGTTGTATATCCGATTTTTGTTAAAGTTCCTTCCTTGTAAAGTTCAAAGTATTTTTCCGCCACCTTTTGCGGGTCGTATTGACCATTTTTAAATAGAACCTCCGCAAGGGCTAGGGTCATTACGGTATCGTCCGTTGGAGGTATTGGTTTATCGCTATCCCATATATAGGGATACTCTCCTAAACCGTCCCCAAGGGCGGTTCCTATTAAACAACCCTCCACTTTGGAAAGGGTAGGATTTCCCATAAAGGGAAAATTTAGAAAGGCCAAATTTTAGGTAATCTCCTAACCTATGACCGGGAATATATCCCTTCTTTTGGACCTGGACGGGGTTTTGGTAAAAAACAAAAAGCTTGACCTTTTTGAGGATACCTTGGATTTCCTCTCCTTTTTAAGGAAAAAAGAAATACCCTTCAAGGTGGTTTCGAACAACTCGAGAATTCCTCCCGATACCCTTAGAAAGAGACTTTCCGAAAAGGGAATAGTATTGAAGGAGGGAGAACTCCTAACAGCCCTGATGGTTGCTCCCGAATACCTAAAGAGGTTTAAAAGCGTCTACGCCTTTTGTGAGGAGGAAGTTAAAGAGTACCTCAAAAGGGAGGGAATAAACTTACGCGACGACCACAATGTGGAAGCTGTATTTGTAGCCCAAAACCACAAGGTGGACTTTAAGCAGGTCAAAACCGCAACAAGTGCCCTCAAAATTAACAACGCCAAATTGGTGGCTGTCAACTTAAACAAACTGGCAAAGGATAACGACAACCTTTTTTATCCCGCTACGGGTTCGTGGGTAAAAATGTTTGCCTACGCTACCGATTACCCCGAAGGGCAAATAGTAAGTTTAGGAAAACCTTCGGAGGAATTTTTCAGATTGGCCCTAAAGGGGTTTGAAGATAAAGAGGTCTACTTTGCCAGCGACGATTTTTATACCGACCTTATTCCCGCCGAAAGGTTTGGAATAAAACCGATTTTCCTCACAACAGGAAAATACTCTCTTGAAGATATTCAAAAGGCCGGCTATAAACCGTTTGGAGTTTTTAACAGCCTAACCGAATTAAAAAACTTTTTAGAAAAGTTAATTTAAAAAGCCCGCGCGAAGCGCGGGGATAAAATATTAAGAGGAAACTTGAACTTTCTCCTCCTGCTGCTCTTTTTCTATCAGTTCTTCGATAGAGGTTGTCGCGAAACTCTCAAAAGCCCACACAAAAAAGGTTGTTAGAGCGCTTCCCCAGAATAGGGCTTCCACATAGGTTTTTACCTCGTTATATAACGGCATCAATCCCAATGCCAGGGCCAACATTAGCAGCAAAGTAAACGCAAAGTAGTAGGTGTAGCGGTAAGGTTCCATCGCCGCAATTATAAAGGCTAGAATTGCTGAAAGAGGTAATTCTTTGGTCTCTTCTTCACTCTTTCCACCCTTTTGGGAAAGTTTTGCACGGTCTACAGCTTCACCGCTAATATAGGCATCGGCCGCCTGTATTATTGCTACATAGTTGGCCAACAACCTAAAGGCAAAAAGTCCAAAACCCAACGCTCCCAAAACTATAAGAGTTACTTCCGGTGAAATTAAACTAACAATGTTTAGCTGTATCCAAATTACTACCGCCCAAAGGATAAAAAGGGCTAATAAAAGAACCATCCAAAAGTTCATCTTTCAACCTCCTTTATTTGTTTTCTTTGGAAGCCTCTACCTTTTTGGCTTCCTCTTTAGCCTTTCTTAAAACTTCAGATGGATTTTCCGATAACGGTTTACCAACCGTTAGAGGGTAATTTGTGTAGTAAATTTGACCGATGTAAGGGTATTTGTAGGTAAATCCACCTCTTAGAATGTCTCCCTCCTTAACTACGCTGTTGTTTTTCAATTTGATTACCAACTGAACAATACTTCCACCGGGTATAACCGTATTAAGCGGTATATTGGCTAGAGCGTATCCGTTTCCATTTTTAGGTTTAAAAATAAGGTCTCCGTTGATTACAGTGAGTGGCAGTCCGCCCGGATTAAATACAGTTAGAACCAAAGCATTTTTACCGCTATCGTATTTTGCTCCTACAACAATAGGAGAACCCGGCACCGATTGGACATAGCCTTTAACGCTCTGGTAGGTTACAAAACCGCCTATTCCCATACCTACCAGAACACCGAGCACGGTTACCAAAATCGCCGTTGTTAAGGTTCTACGCATCTTTTAACCTCCTCAAGTTTTTGGATAGATACTTAACATTAGTTAGCTAAAGTTTTTTGGCAATACTTTTATAAAAAGTTAACAAAAAATTAACAAAAACCTTTCGGCATCCCTGCAAAAAGCCAAACCTACAATAAAATTGACAGGTCAAATCATACAAATGGTTTAACAATTTTTGAAAACTCTTAAAGGCAACTTAAACTAACCCCCTTTAGGAGGGAAAAATGGCAAAGCACGTAATTACTTGGACCAAAACGGACGAAGCTCCCCAGCTTGCAAGCTTCTCCTTACTTCCAATTATCAAAGCTTTTACAAAAGATGCCGGCGTGGAGATAGATGTTAGGGATATCTCCTTGGCCGGTAGGGTTTTAGCCCAATTTGGCTACGAGCCCGACGACCTTGCCTACCTCGGAGAGCTCGTTTGGAAACCCGAATGCGACCTTATAAAACTCCCCAACATCTCCGCATCGGTTCCCCAATTAATAGAAACTATTAGGGAACTTCAAAAGAGAGGTTTCGACCTACCCGATTATCCCGAAGAGCCCAAAACCCCCGAAGAGGAGGAAATTAAGAAAAAATATGACGCCTGCGTAGGTTCGGTTGTTAACCCGGTAATCCGTCAAGGTAATTCTATTAGAAAAATAGCTGAACCCGTTAAAGAGTACGCCAAAAAACACCCCCACAAAATGAAACCTACCGACCCCCACCAAAAATCCTACGTCGCCTATATGAAGAGCGGTGACTTCTACAACCACGAAAAGTCGATAGTTATAGATAAGGACCAAAAAATCAAATATGTATTTGTAAACCCCAAAACCGGTGAAGAGATAGTTTTAAAAGAGCTTGAAGTTAACAAAGGCGACATTATCGACGGAACCTACCTCAACAGAAAAGTTTTAAGAAACTTTTTCGAAGAGGTAATTCAGGACGCTAAAGAAAACGACATTCTCTTCTCGCTCCACGTAAAGGCTACTATGATGAGGGTCTCCGACCCGGTAATCTTCGGTGATGCGATAAGGGTTTACTTTAAAAAGCTTTGGGAAAAACACGGCGACCTTCTTGAAAAGATAGGTTTCAAACCGGAAAGGGGTCTCGTTGACCTCGAAGAGAAGATGAAAAAACTCTCTCCCGAGGAGCAGGAAGCTATTAAAAAGACCCTCGAGGAGATTTACAAAGAGCAACCCCGCCTCTATATGGTCGACTCCGATAAAGGAATTACCAACCTCCACAGGCCCAATGATGTGATTGTCGACGCGTCCATTCCCGCTGTTATTAAAAACGGTCTCAAAGCTTGGGGCCCTCAGGGTGAAGAGGACGATGTTGTTTTAACCGTTCCCGATAGAAGCTACGCCACTATGTACGACGAGATTGTTGAGGATATTAAAGTAAGGGGCCAGTTCGACCCTGCATGCGTGGGCTCCGTTGAAAACATCGGTCTAATGGCTATGAAGGCCGAAGAGTACGGCTCCCACGATAAGACCTTCTTCCCTCCCGCGAACGGATATATCGAAATTCGCGACGAGGAAGGCAACGTTTTAATGAGGCATAAAGTTAACGAAGGCGATATTTACAGAAGTTGTCAAGTTAAAGAGCCCGCCTACAGAAACTGGGTAGAAATTGCCGTTAAGAGGGCCAAAGAAACCTGCGCTCCCATAGTATTTTGGCTCGATAGAAGAAGGGCCCACGACAGGCAACTTATCAGAATAGTTAAAGAGGAACTCAAAAAGATGGAAGAAAGAGGCGAACTCGAAGGGGTCGACTGGTACATTATGCCTCCCAAAGATGCTATGAAATTTACCCTCAAACGCTTTAGGGAGGGTAAATACACCATCTCCGTAACCGGTAACGTGTTGAGGGACTATCTAACCGACCTCTTCCCGATTATTGAGGTTGGAACCTCCGCAAGGGCCCAATCGATTGTTCCGCTCTTGGCTGGCGGTATACTGCTCGAAACCGGTGCCGGCGGTTCCGCTCCCAGACACGTTGCCCAATTCTTAAAAGAAACCCACCTAAGGTGGGACTCCCTCGGTGAATACTTGGCCGTTTACGAGGCCCTAATGCACGAATACAGAAAGGGCGGCAACGAAAAGGCCCGCATAATAGCCGACGCACTTTATAAAGCGATTTACAAATATCTAATGGAGGACAAAACTCCCAAACGTAAAGTTGGCCAGCTCGATACCAGAGGCTCCCACTACTACCTCGCAAGGTTCTGGGCCGAGGCCTTGGCCGAGCAGGACGAGGATAAAGAGCTAAAAGAGAAATTTGCACCGGTAGCCAAAGCGTTGGCAGAAAACGAAGAAAAAATCCTCGAAGAGATTAGAGCAACCGAAGGTAAACCTGCCGGTATCGACGCTTGGTACTTCTTCGGGCTCAACCCAAACGACCCGGTTGAGGCGGAAATTCTCAAAAAACTTCCCGAAGATAAGCAGAAAGAGGTTGTAGAGCTTTACGAAAGGGTCGTTTCTCTAATGAGACCTTCCAAAACCTTCAACGAAATAATTGACAAACTTCTCGAAGCTTAAACTTCTTCTTCTGTTTTCTTTTCAAAACTATATTTAGCCTTATGCTCCAAAACCTTTGCTATACGATTACTTTCGGAGTAGACGAACTAAGCGGAACGGTTTTAACCGAAACCGAAGATGTTCTTAAGACCAAATTTCACCTAAAAATGGAATATGGGGGCGATTTTAAACCACCTTTAATGGGAAAGAGAGATAACCAACTTTTGGCGGACGGAATGTTATTTCACCTTTCGAGGGTAAAACCTGCAAACGCTATAGCCGGTCTCGGTATAACACCTTTCGATATTTATTCCGACGGGTTAAATTTTGTTTTCGGCATAGCTTCGCCCGTCGTTAGATGCGCAATTGTCTCCTATCATCGGCTGGCTTCTTACAACAGGGAGCTTTTTATCTCCCGCGTTAGGAAGGAGATAACCCACGAAATGGGTCACGTTTTTGGTTTGAAGCATTGCACCTATCCCGGTTGTGTAATGAATTTTTCAAACTCCCTTTACGAGGTGGATTTAAAAAGCGAGGATTTTTGTCCCAACTGTAGGAAAAAATTGGAAAAAGCACTCAAGGAGTTGGGAGTTTTAGAATAGCTCCTTTCTATGAAAGCCTATCCCGAATGTATTCCCTGCTTAATTAGGCAAGGTTTAAATGCAGCCCAAAAACTGAAACTTTCCAAAGAGGAACTATTTGAGGTGGTTAAATTTGGAACCCGCTATTTGGCAAATTTTGAAACCTACGATAAAAGTCCGGCCTATTACGCCTACCATATCCAGCAGTGGGTTAAAAAATTGACCGGTAGCGAGGACCCTTTCAAGGAAATAAAAAAGATTTCCAACCTCAAAGCGGCCGAAATATTGGAGCACCTCAAAGTGGAAGAGATATTAAACAGTTCCGAAGATAGGTTAAAAGTAGCTTTAAAAATTTCTGCAATAGGAAATATTCTCGATTTTGCTATCCTTTCGGAGGAGGAGGCTTTTAATAAAATCAAGGAACTTTTAAAGAAGGAGTTTGCGGTAGACCACTACGAGCGCTTTAGGAACGATTTAAAAAACTCCAAAAGGATTCTCATTTTAGGAGACAACGCCGGGGAGATAGTTTTCGATAAGGTCCTCGTTAAGGAGCTTTTGAATTTAGGCAAAGAGGTGGTTTACGTCGTTAAAGGGGAACCTATCCTTAACGATGCCACCTACGAGGATGCGGTTGAGGTATCTATGACCTCTCTATGTAAGGTTATAACCAACGGAAACGATAGGGTGGGAACTTTTTTAAATTACGCTTCCGAGGAATTTTTAAAGGAATGGGAAAGGGCGGATTTGGTAATAAGCAAAGGACAGGCCAATTTTGAAAGCCTTAGCGGTATAAAGGATAAAAAGGTTTACTTTTTGCTAACTGCCAAATGTAGACCGGTGGTTAATGAAACGGGTGCCAAAACTGTTGGAGATTTGGTTTTTAAAGCAAACTAACTTTTTTTATGTTCTTTCTTTTTTTCGTTAGATGCTCGTTAACAATAGTTTTCTATGAATCTTAAACCTTTACTGGAAAAGAAAGGTGGAAAAATCCTTTTGGTGGTTCTTGATGGTCT
>JALSNH010000166.1 GCA_026987085.1 Aquificota bacterium
CCCGTAGGGGAACTAATGCGCCACCTCAATTAAGAGGGAGGGCCTTCCCTATTCAGTTGCCAAGGAGCCGCGCCTTTCAAAGGCGCCAAAATTTTTAATTTATCAAAATCTTTAAATTTGTCAACCCCTTTATAGGGTTGAGGCTTCAGAAAGAGCCTTGTTTAGTTAATGCGGAAGATTTTACTTTAGTATTTTTATTTATCATTTTCCTTGATATTTATTAGTAATTTAATTTAGGAGTTTTAAACTTTATTCAATGTTTGTCCTGCAAGGGTTGGATTAACATACTTTTGCATTACAGTTCGTGAATTTACAGATTTTTGTGTATCCATACTCTTTTTGGGAAACTATTGATAATCAACACCTAAATATAGCGAGTTCAATTTGCTAGAACACGACTGAAGGGTTAGTGAAAAATTAACTGCTTAAAATTTCTTGCAAGTGGTTCTAAAATTTGAAATGAATCTAAAGGAGTAGGTTCTTTAGCAACTAAAAATGGTTTGTATGTTGTAAAGTTTTATATTCATTTAGTGGAGTTGAAACACTTGTTTTATGTGTGCTGGAATTTCTTTAACACTCAAGTTTTATACCTACTTTGGTAAAATTGAAATTTAGAATCTTGAGGTTTTTAGATTGACGGTTTAAAAAGTTGGTTAGAATGAGATTAAGTCTTCTATCGCTTAATACAAGCGATAAATCTATATAAAAAGGAGGCTTAAGCCTCCTGTTCTGCAGTTTCAAAAGTCTTAGCCCTTTCAATAATCTTTACAACAACCCACCTTTTGGTCTTGGAAAGGGGCCTAGTTTCCCTTATAACAACCTTATCGCCTATTTTGCATTCGTTTTTCGGGTCGTGGGCGTGGTATTTTTTACTCTTTACAACGGTTTTTCCGTATAGGGGGTGGGGAAATTTCCTGTCAACTTTTACAACAACGGTTTTATCCATTTTATCGCTTACAACTATACCAACCAATTCCCTTCTCTTTTCGTGCCAAGCTCTTTCTTTTCTCTCTGCCATTATTTGTTGCCTCCCTAATATTTTGCGACCAAGGGAGTATATTTTAATCCGAACCGATGGAAGGGTATAAAGTTTTTCAGGTAGGGCCTTTAAAGGTTAATAGCACAATTTTATACTCGAAAGGTGAAGCGTTTATTTTTGACCCGGGAGCAGAGAGTGAAAGGTTGGTTCAATTTTTAAAAGAAAACAATCTTTCCTTAAAAGGGATATTTTTAACCCACGGTCATGTTGACCATTTTGGACAGGTAAAAAGATTAAAGGAGGTTTATCCTAACGCTAAGGTTTGTTTGAATAGAAAAGACCTATTTTTGTTAAGTGAGGAACTTTGGCCGGGTTTTGCCACCTACCTCGGTGCGGAGCTAAACCCTTCTGTAGACCTTTTTATCTCGGAAGGGGATAAGTTCAAATTGGGAAACCTAACCGTGGAAATTTACGAAACTCCCGGACACACCCCGGGTAGCGTTGTTTACTTTGTCCCACAATTGGAATTGTTAATAGCCGGTGACCTTTTATTTAAGGGAAATGTTGGAAGATGGGACCTCCCGGGGGGGAATTTTGAAGATTTGAAAAGATCCCTTAAAAGGGTTTTTAAAAGTTTTCCGGAAACCGCAACGGTAATAACCGGCCATTACGACCTCACCACCTTAGGTTATGAGAAAAGGAACAACCCTATCCTACACGAACTTTAAACATAAATTTCCTATTTAGTTTTTACTAACTTTTCTTTCTATGAAAGTTGCGGTTCCTATTAATAGACCTCGCGAACAAGGTGATTTAAGGGTTTCCTCCCATTTTGGTAAAGCTTACGCTTTTGCCGTGGTAAATACCGAAACCGGCGAAATACAAATTGTGGACAATCCCAGAAATGTTCTAAAACTGGAACATGGGGCGGGTAGGTTTATAGCTGAAACTTTTGAAAGGGAAGGTATAAAGGTGGTGCTTCTAAGAGAAATAGGAGCGGGAGCATTTGGACATTTAAAAAGTAGGGGAATAGAAATATTTTTAGTTCCCCAGAATATAAAAACGGTTCAGGAGGCGGTGGAAGCTTTTAAAAAAGGAGAATTGCAACCTCTTTTGGCACCTAACGAATAGTTGAATCTTCAACAAAAGGTTTTTCCTTTTTAAAATTTAAAGCCGATTATGTTTGTCAAGCTTCTTTCAGGAGGTTATTTAGGTCTCGAAACCTTTCCGGTGGAGGTTCAGGTAGATATCTCCAACGGGTTGCCTTTTTTCAATATTGTTGGTTTGGCAGATACGGCCGTAAAGGAGGCCAAAGAACGGGTAAGAAGCGCCATTAAAAATAGCGGATTTTCCTTTCCCTCCAAAAGGATAACGGTCAACCTTTCACCCTCCGATAGGAGAAAGGGAGGGAGCCTCTACGACCTTCCCATAGCGCTCGGTATCTTGGCCTCCTTGGGTAAACTGGAGATAGAAAATTTCCGAAATACGGTTGTAATAGGTGAACTTTCTCTAAATGGGGAAGTAAAGTCGGTTAGGGGGCTTTTGACGGTTGTTTTGGGTCTTAGAAAGCTCGGTTTTAGGAAATTTTTAATACCACCCGAGAATGTTGGTGAACTTGAACTTTTAAAGGATATTGAGGTTTTTACCGCCCACTCAATAGGGGATATTGCGAAGGGAAAAATCCGAAAGGTGGAGTTTAAAAAACTCCAAACCAAAGGGAGAGCGGATTACAAAGTGGACTTTGCAGACGTTAAGGGTCAAAGACAGGCCAAGAGGGTTTTGGAGATAGCGGTTGCCGGTTTCCACCACGCCGCTATGGTCGGAACGCCCGGTAGCGGTAAATCGATGCTTGCAAAGCGGGTTCCCACAATTATGCCCCCTATGGGGGAGGAGGAGATTTTGGAGGTTTCCCAAATTTACAGCGTTGCGGGTCTTCTCAATAACCGCCTTATTACCGAAAGGCCCTTCAGAAGCCCCCACTATACCGCCTCCGAAACAGCCATAATCGGAGGTGGAACCGTTCCGATGCCCGGCGAAATCTCCTTAGCCCACAGGGGTGTTCTCTTTATGGATGAACTTCCCGAATTTAACCGCAAAGTTTTGGAGGTTTTAAGGCAGCCGTTGGAGGACGGGAAAGTTTTGGTCAGCAGGGCAAACTACAAGGTTGAGTTTCCCGCCAAGTTTTTGTGGCTTTCGGCTTTAAACCCCTGCCCGTGTGGAAATTACAAACACCCCTTTAGGGAGTGCGTATGCAAACCCTCCCAAATAAGGCGGTATTTAAAGAAGATTTCCTCCCCTCTTTGGGACCGTATAGATCTCAAAATTTGGGTCAATCCTGTTGAAGAGAGCGAACTTTTAAAGGAAACAAATGAAGAACCCTCAAAGGTTGTAAAAGAGAGGGTTCTCCGTGCGGTGGAAATTCAAAAGAAAAGGAACCCCGAAGGGAGATTTAACGGCGAACTTACCAACTCCCAAATAGAGGAGGTGGTAAATTTGGAACCTCCCGCAAAGGGTCTAATTGAAAAGGCGATGGAAAGGCTCCGTCTGAGTGCGAGAAGCTACTACAAACTCCTAAAGGTGTGCCGAACTATAGCCGACCTTGAAGGGTTGGAATTTGTAAAAACTACCCACGTTGCGGAAGCTCTAAATTACATTAGGGAACCTATCGAGGTTCCTTAAAAAATTTAACTTTAAATGTTAACCTTTCTAAACTTTCTCCACAGTTTAAAAACTTCAGAAATTGTGCTCGGAATCCTTTACCTGATTGTGGTTCCCATTTTAGTTTTTCCTTCGGTAGAGATTATCTCGAAACGGTTCACCCACGGGAAGAAAGTGAAAGCTATCCTTTTTGCAGTCTTTTCTTTGATTTACACCGTTTTAGGACTTTTTCTAAACCGTTTTACGGAAAATATCCTTTTTCATATTCTATTTAGGGATATTGTTTTAACCGTATCTTCTATAGCGGCAGCTATATCTGTTTTTACCCTTTCCTCGGTTGGTAGGATTTTAAAAATTACAACTTTTGTTTCCCTTATCTTTTTACTGGCCTTAGAAGTTATTTTAATTTTTACCCTAAACCTTAAAACGGTTGAAATATTTATCCACCTCAGAAGGTTCCTTATAGTTTTAGCACTGTTTCCGATTGCCTGGGCTTTGGTTGAGCTGGTTCCCTACAACCAGTTAAAAAAACCACTTAAATTTTTCACAGTTCTTTTGACTATAACGGTAGGCATCCTTTGGGAGTTCGGAATAGTCGAGTTTAATATCTCTGCCTTTATAGGTCTAACTTTTATTATTACTTCAACACTCGGTTATATTTGGTTTTCCGGACTATTTGAAAATATTCTCTTAAAAAAATTAAGTGAGCTCTTTAATAACGAAGAGGATACTCAAGCGGTTGTCAACTATATAAATAAATTACTTTTTCTGCTCCTTATATATATCTATTATCTCTCGGCGGTCAAATTTTTAAACCTTCAGGAGATATTCGTCTATTTAAAAAATCTAACACTGATTAATACAGATGTGGTCAATATCAGCGTTTACAATCTACTTGTAGCCACCTACAGTTTTCTCATCTTTTATTACTCGATAGGAGTTCTAAAAAAGGTCGTAAAATTGCTATTCCCTCCGGGAGAAAGGGAAGACAAGGGAGGTTCACTCGAAGCGGTAGTTTACAACTTAGGAATCCTAATAGCGGTTATTGTTTTTCTAAGCTCGATGGGGCTTTCGTGGAGGGTTCTCCTTCCCATAGCCGGCGCCCTGGGTATCGGTTTGGGTTTTGGATTGCAGACGATTTTAAACAACTACATCAGCGGATTTATTCTTATGTTCAGCCGGGTTATTAAAGTGGGCGATTTTATAGAGATTCCCGGCAACGCCGGGCGTTTTATTAACAATAAAAACGATACAATTTTTGGAAGGGTTGAAAATATCAGCGTGCTGACCACCCAAGTAAGAACCCTCGACGGTATAGATATATTGGTTCCCAACTCGACCTTTATAGGTAATCAAGTTATCAACTACTCCCTAAGGAATCCTTACGTTAGGGTAAGGTTCCCATTTGGAGTTTCCTACTCTTCCGACCCAAGGCAGGTAAAGGAGATACTTTTAAAACTTGCCTACGATTGTCCGTGGGCAAAAAACTTCTATAAGCCTCCACAAGTTTGGTTTACCGAAATGGGAGATAGTGCCCTGATTTTCGAGCTGATGTTTTGGGTTGATATTCGGGATATTTGGAGAAATACTTACGCCGCAGTTTCCTACTCACTGGTTGATTGGGTCTATACAAACGGTTGGTACCGCCTTAAGGAGGCCAATATCGAAATACCTTTCCCTCAGCAGGATATTTGGTTTAGAAACAAACTCAAAGTGGTTTTTGAGAGCGAAGGTGGAAAACCTATTAAGGTTGAAGACTTGCCCGAACCTCCGAAGGGTGAGGGTTAAAAATTTCCTTTTAATGGTCGCAATTTTTATAACAGGAACCAACACCGGGGTGGGAAAAACAACATTTTCATATATTTTGGCTAACTCTTTGAAAAGGTTGAGGATAAAAGTCGGATACTGGAAGCCTGTAGAGACCGGTGCCGACCCGGAGCCGCACGATGCAAAATTATTGGCGGAGCTGCTAAACCAACCTTTGGAAGAAACCGTAAGTTATACTTTCCGCTTGCCGCTTGCTCCCGCGGTTGCGGAAAAGTATGAAGGTGAAAAGATAGATTTAAAAGCCCTTCGGGAAATTTACCAAGAAAAGGTTTCTAAATACGACCTTCTCCTCGTAGAGGGTGCCGGAGGTTTGGCAGTTCCCATTAAAGGGGAATACACCTACGCAAACCTTGCAAGGGAATTAAATTTACCAACCCTCATAGTGAGCGATGCAAAATTGGGAACCATCAACTGTAGCTTTTTAACGGCCTATTATGGGAAAAAGGAAGGTTTGAACCTTTTGGGTTTCGTTTTTAATTACTTTACCGGTAAAGATATTTCGGAAAAGAACAACCCTCGGGTGGTTGAAACTTTAACCCAATTGAGGGTGTGGTTTAAAATCCCTCAAATGGCAGATTGGAAGAGTTTTTTCCTTCAAGAGGAGGAGTTAAAACCTTTTCTAAAAAGGGTTGGCTTAAATATTTAAGCAACCTTTTTAGTTTTCTTTGTTTTGAATTCCTTGCAATGGGTAGTCAAATAACACTCGCAAAGGTCGGTTAGGGGGCATTTTTCACAAAGAGGATTTCTGGCCTTACAGATATGTTTTCCGTGCTCTATCAGCAAGAGGGAAAGTTCGAGCCAGTATTCTTTAGGAAGCCAGGAGGCTATATCCTTTTCAACCTTTTGGGGTTTGGTTTCTTTAGTTAAACCGAGACGGTTGGCTACCCTTATAAAGTGCCTATCGGTAATCAAAGCCGGTTTCTTGAAGGCTCCACCTACCACCATATGGGCGGTCTTTCTTCCGACTCCAGGCAGCTTACTTAATTTATCAACGTTGTCGGGAACCTTTCCATCGTGAAGTTCCAAAAGGGCTTTGCAACATTTAATAATAAGTTCCGCCTTGTGGTGGTTCCACCTTATATGTTTAATCCTTTCGGAGAGTTCGTCCACTTCCAAAACCGCAAAGTGGTGTGGTTCTTTAAGTTCTGCAAAAAGTTCCTTAGCGGTTTTATTAACCTTTTTATCGCTTTCTTGCGCCGCCAATATAGCCATAACTAACAGCTGGAAAGGATTTTCAAATTCCAATTCCAATTTTGGGTCCGGATAAAGTTTTTTCAACCTTTTTATGATTTCCTTTACCTTATCTATACGTTCCATTGCAAGTAATACTCTAAAAATTGCCAACTCCCTCAAAAAGACTATGCTCTCCCACCTCTTGGAGGCTTAATTTACTTTCCTCCACCAAGTGATTAAGTGGATAACCGAATCCTTTAAAAGGTTCGTTTAAATACTTTCCAAACTCCTCGCGAGAGATTTTATCTTTTATTTGCTTTATGATAGTTATTGTCCACAGTTTAATGTCAAGTATAAATTAGCCTTCAAAACTTCTTTGGTATCAAAATTATTTAAATAAGACTCAAACGGTGTTTTTCAAAATTTTTAGAAATATTTCCATTTTAGTTTGGATTTTTATTAAATTTAAAGCCCAAAATGGGATATTTTTACACAAATACCCTTATTGTTCCCATAAACAAATGTAGACTTTTAAAGTTTTAGTTGAATATTTCTCAGATAGAGGTTGAATTTTTTTTATAAAAATCCTAATATTGCGGAAGTAAATTCTAAATTTTCCCTCTTAAAGGAAAGAAAGCTATGTCAAGTTCTTTGATTTGGATTTGATTAATGTCAAACTTTATATGTTTTTAGGACTTGACTTTCACTATCTTTTGTGATATATAATTAAACTAAAAATTAGGATTGGCTCCTTGGCAACTGAACAAAGTCAAGATTTCGCAAACCCGCATGGCCGTAGGCTCATCGTGAATATTTAGAACTGATGCGGGTTAGAGCGATATATATGTTTATTTGTGGGGTTTTTAAATTTTCAAATGCTTGATTTATGCGGTTTTGAAAGTCTAGGGTTGCAGTAAGGCCTGCTAAATGCGGGATTGCGACTGTAAACTAAAGTACCTTCGCCGTTTCTTTCATGTTGCAGTAAGGCCTGCTAAATGCGGGGTTATCTTCCCTTTTTAAGTCTCAATATCAAAAACTCTGCAAGTGGAATTTAGTAAGAAATCTCCTTAAGTGTTTCAAATTTCCGAGGCTTATACCGCTTGAGGTTGTATTTTTAACCTTACTACCAAAAGTTGTTTAATTTCAATTGGAAACCATTTTAGGTTGCATTCAAAGATTGAGAACCCTTAAAGGTTTTACCTTTTGAATTCAAACCTTTTGAGGGTATTTGAAGGTAGAGCAACCTTATAAAGGAGTTGTTTAAAAGCTTTTTAGTCCGACAATAACATAATTTCAATGGATAAAAAACTTCCTATTGCGGTTTTTGTTTCCGGTAGAGGAACAAATCTCCAATCTATTATTGATGCTATAAATGCCGGCAAATTGGATGCGGAAATTAAATTGGTGGTGAGCAACCGTTCCAAAGCTTACGCCCTTAAAAGGTGCGAAAAATACGGTATACCTTACAAGGTGATTCCCTCAAAAAAATTTTCCTCACCTCAGGAGTGGGGTGAAGCCCTTATTGAGGTGGTAAAGGAAAGTGGTGCGGAGCTAATTGTTCTTGCCGGTTTTATGAAAATAGTTCCTAATAACTTTATCGAAGCTTTTGAGAATCGAATAATAAATATCCATCCCTCTCTATTGCCTGCGTTTAAAGGTTTGGAGGCACAAAGCCAGGCTTTCGATTATGGTGTAAAAATTACCGGTTGCTCCGTTCATCTTGTTATACCCGAATTGGATAGCGGGCCAATAATAGCGCAGGCAGCCGTTCCGGTTTTGCCCAACGATACGGCGGAAACGTTGGCTGCCCGTATTTTGGAACACGAACATAGGATTTACCCGCAGGTAATACAGTGGTTTGCGGAAAACCGAATAAAGATTGAAGGAAATAAGCTAATCGTTTTAGGAGCAAAATATGGCACCCTTCCTTTTAACCCTCAATTGGAAAAGTTCTAAACCAAAAAGAAGAGAATCAAAATAAGGAAAGAGATTAAAACGGCTATCCCTTGCCGTTTTGTTAATCTTTCACCCAGCAGTAGGTAGGAACTTAAGGTTCCCAAAGGTGTTGTAAAAGTAAAAATAGCTTCAATTACCGGAGCCTCTTTAGGAGAAATCCCTTTAAAGGCGAAAACTGAACTTATAAACCCCAAAGAGGTATAAATTCCGCTCAAAAAACTCCATTTGAGTATTGGAGGTTTGAAAAATTCCCTCGAAAGTTTTCTAAAATCGCACCTCCAAAAGCAGGTAATAAGAAAAATAAACCACATAAAGAGGGAGGAGTAAAAGGCTACCGCAAAAGGTGAAAGCTTGTAATCGTTCACCAAACGGAAAACTTCCAAGCCGAAAACTCCCCAACCGAAAGCGGTAATTAGAGGATAGAAAACATACCTTTTCTCGGCCTTTCTATCTTCCCTTTCAAAAAATAGAGGCAAAGTTAGGATTAAAAAAACTATCAAAACCAGCTTTGTAGGTTTTGGAAAGGTTCCCTTAGATAGGAAAACCAAAACTGTTAAGAAAATAGGAGAAAAGTTGGCCAAGGTAATTGCAACCCCCACCGGGAGTTTCTTAAAACTCTCAAAAAG
Source organism: Aquificota bacterium (assembly GCA_026987085.1). Classification (GTDB taxonomy): domain Bacteria; phylum Aquificota; class Aquificia; order Aquificales; family QOAS01; genus QOAS01. Next base: position 9,220 of record JALSNH010000166.1, read on the forward strand.
GAAAAAGATTGAAATAGCCCCGACCAAGGAGAGGAACAGAAGTTCCAAAACCGCTTGTAGGTTTGGAATATTAAAACTCCCAAGTAGGAAACAGAAAATACCGTCGAACAAAGTAAGGAAAAGGTAAACAACCACCAACGATGGAAGGCTACCCAAAAGTAGGGTTAACCTTTTGTTGAAAATTTGGTTTAAAGAGTAAAAGAAGGCCGATAAAAAGGCTAAAAAGTAATGCACGGATTAAATTAATCTACCGGCTTGGCGTCGATAGGACCTTCGTTATTATCACCTTTATTGTCTTTATTTTCTTGAGATTTGCCGCCTTCGGCGGATTTCTGTTGCTCCT
>JALSNH010000167.1 GCA_026987085.1 Aquificota bacterium
AAAAGGGAACTGGGAAGGAGCGGAAAGGATAAAACCTCCCTCCTTTTTGCGGTAAAAGATGAAGCGGGGGCCCTTTACAAGGCTTTGGAACCTTTTTATAAACACAACGTGAATTTGACAAAAATCGAATCGAGACCTTCGAAGGAAAAAAGTTGGGACTACGTATTTTTTGTCGATTTGGAGGGCCATATAGAGGACGAAAATGTAAAAAGGGCCCTCGAAGAGTTGAAAAATAGAACCAAACTTGTAAGGGTCTTGGGTTCCTACCCTTCGGCTCTACAGGTTGAAAAGTAAAATAGGAGCCTCATTATGGAAAAGGTATTCAAAATAGCGGTCCTAAAGGGGGACGGAATAGGCCCCGAGGTTGTGGATGCCGCTTTGAAAGTTCTCGATAAGGTTGCCGAGCTTTTTAACGTTAAATTCGAATACAAAGAAGGCCTAATCGGAGGTATCGCTATAGATGAAACCGGCGACCCGTTGCCGGAAGAAACTTTAAAACTTTGTCTTGAAAGCGATGCAGTTTTGCTCGGTGCGGTAGGAGGGCCTAAGTGGGACAACCTACCTCAGGATAAAAAGCCCGAAAGGGGACTTTTAAGAATAAGGAAAGCTTTAAACCTCTATGCCAACTTAAGGCCGGTTAAGGTGTTCGACGCTTTGCTCGGTAGCTCCCCCCTAAAGCCGGAAGTGGCAAAAGGAACCGACCTTATGGTTGTTAGGGAACTGGTAAGCGGAATCTATTACGGCGAGCCGAGGGGTATTTACGAGGAGGACGGTAAAAGGTGCGGTAGAAACACTATGAAATATTGCGAAGACGAGATAGCAAGGGTTGCCCGCAAAGCGTTCGAAATTGCCAGAAAGAGGAGAAAGAAATTGACCAGCGTAGATAAAGCCAACGTTCTCGATGTAAGCGCCCTTTGGAGGGAGGTAGTTAACGAAATTGCAAAAGAGTATCCCGATGTGGAACTCGAGCATCTCTATGTTGATAACGCCGCTATGCAGCTTGTCAGAAGACCTTCTACCTTTGACGTTATAGTTACCGGAAATATCTTTGGCGATATTCTTTCCGACGAGGCCGGGGTCATACCCGGGTCTTTAGGAATGTTGCCTTCGGCATCTATAGGAGATAAATACGCCCTTTACGAGCCGGTTCACGGTTCCGCCCCCGATATTGCCGGCCAAGGTATAGCAAACCCTATAGCCACTATTCTCTCCGTTGCAATGATGCTCAAGTACTCCTTTAACCTGGACAAAGCAGCCGAACTGGTAGAGAAGGCTGTTGAGGAGACTTTAAACCAAGGTTATAGAACCGCCGATATTTACAGTGAAGGAACTATAAAGGTTAATACCCAGGAGATGACCGAAAAAATTATAGAGAACCTTGAAAGGTTGTATAGAGAGCTTTCCTTTTAAAGCTATCCATTTTAAATTTTTTTTCTTTCAATCGTTTTCCTCTATAGAAAGTTCCTTGTAAAGGATCTCTTTTAATTCTTCCTCCGAAAGATTTCTAAAAAGATTACCGTTAATTGCTACCGAAATAGAACCGGTTTCTTCCGAAACCACAACGGCAATAGCATCTGTCTCCTGTGTTATTCCTATAGCCGCCCTATGGCGGGTTCCTAATTTAGCATCGAATTCTACCTCTTTTGCTAAAGGTAGGACGCAAGAGGCGCAAGCTATACGGTTGCCTTTAATAATAACAGCCCCATCGTGAAGGGGAGTGAGAGGATAAAAAATTGTTATAAGCAATTCGGGAGAAATTAATCCATCTATCTTTACACAACCTTCACTAACCGTTTCAACCGGTACATTTCTTTCAAAAACAATCAAGGCACCTATCTGTTTTTCTGACATATAAACAATGGCCTTAATAATTTTTTTAATTACCTTGGCTTTGCTATATCGTTGGGAAAATATAGAGCGACCGCTAAATGATTGAAAAATTCTTCTAAGCTCCGGTTGGAATACAACTATTGTTGAGAAAAGTAAAATAGTCCAAAACTGCTTTAAAAGCCAACCCAATGCTTGGAGCTTTAATATGTCCGCCAAGCTCCAAAGGCCTAAAAATCCAAAGATAACAATTAAAACCTTTTGTAATCTGTATTTTGCTGTAAATATCAAGAATGCGTAGAAAAGAACTGTAAGCAAAGTTAAATCTAAAATATCCCTCCAAGAAAGGGAATTTTTAAAAATCAAAAGGGGATTATTACACATTGGTATCTATCAAAAATAGAGGTTGTCCATATTCAACAGGTTGGCCGTTTTCAACCAAGATTTTTACGATTTTACCTCTCACATCACTTTCTATCTCATTCATCACCTTAAGGGCTTCGATAATGCATAAAACCTGACCGGGTGATACTATATCTCCCTCCTCAACAAAGGGGGGGGCTCCCGGAGCCGGAGCTCTATAGAATGTACCTACTAAGGGTGATTTAATAACGTGAAGTTTTTCTTCAGCCGTTTCTACATCTTCGGCCGGCGGAAGGATTTTTTCCGTTTTGAAATCCTCTACCGAAGTGGTCTCTTTGGCTATTTCCTCCGTCCGGATTACTTTGTGAGGTTCCTTTTCCACTTTGAGTTCAAAGTCTTTGGTTTTTAGTTCAAATTTTGTAAAGGAGGAGGTATTTAAAACCTTTATAAGGTCTTTAAAAAATTCCTTATCCATTATTTGTTCACCCTCTCGACATATTGACCTGTAATGGTATTTACTTTAACAATATCACCCTCACGGATAAACATAGGAACTTGAATAACTAAACCGGTTTCCAATTTTGCCGGTTTAGTTCCACCACCTGCCGTATCTCGGGCGGGTTCCGTTTCAACCACCTTAAGCTCAACCGTTTTTGGAAGGTCTATACCGATAGGTTGGCCTTGATAAAAGTAAACAACCGTATCTATTCCCTCTTTTAAAAATCCGACTTTATCTTTGATTGCATCGGCAGGAACGGCTATAAGCTCGTAGGTATTTTTATCCATAAAGTAGTAAAAATCTCCGTCGCTATAGGAATATTCGGCAAATCTTTGCTCAAAGTCGGCCAATTCTATGGTATCGGAAGCTTTATAGGTAATCTCTACAACGTTGCCCGTTTTCATATTTTTGGCCTTTACCCTAACGAAGGCCTGACCTTTTCCCGGCTTTACGTGTTCGTAATCCACTACCCTGTAAGGTTCACCTTTGTGGAGAATGAACATATCGCGGGCTATTCTGTTAATGTCGATTTTCTCTCCCATTGTTCTTTAGATATTTTAAAAAAAGGATATATCCCAGCTTTAGGTAAGTTAAAGTTGCAACAAATAGAGAGATTTCCGTTAAAAATTCCACAAATTTTAAAGGTTCATAGAGATAGGGGTATTGCAACAAAAGGATATATAAAACCAAATACCCAAAGAGGAAAGTTGTAGCTACTTTTCCCGCAAAGGTAGGTGTAGGGATTATTCCCTTTCGGAGAAGAAAAAAACCGCCAATAGAAACGGTTAATTCTTTAAAAAAAAGCAACCATAAAAGTAAAAAAGAAGGCTTTTCGGGATAGTTTGATAAATATAAAACACTTAAATAGGAGAAGATTAAAACTTTATCCGCTATAGGGTCGAGTAATTTCCCTAAATTGGTTGTTAAATTAAATTTTCTTGCTAAATATCCGTCTAAAAAATCGCTAATAGCTCCAAAAATAAGAATGGCTAGAGAGCAAAATACCTTTCCATAAAAGAAACAGATAGCCCCTACGGGAGAAATAAATAACCTTAAAAGGCTTAAAAGATTGGGAATAAAGACCATTCAAAGGTTAACCTTTGTAGTTCTCTATAGCTTTTTGAATCTCTTTTAGAGCTTCCTCTTTTCCTTTGAAGTTTTTAACCTTAACCCACTTTCCGGGCTCCAATTCTTTATAGTGTTCGAAAAAGTGTTTGATTTTGTTTAAGGTGGCCTCCGGTAGGTCGTTAACATCATTTATACCTTTATAGGTAGGGTCTATCTTTTCGTGGGGAACGGCTATAACTTTGGTGTCGATGCCGCTCTCATCTTCCATTTCGAGCATACCTATAACTTTGGCCCTAACTACGCTTCCGGGAACGGCTGCCCATTCGCTCACCACCAAAACATCGACAGGGTCGCCATCATCTGCCAAGGTATTAGGAATGAAGCCGTAGTTAAAAGGGTAATACATTGCGGTGTAGAGAACCCTATCTACAAATACGGCTCCACTTTCCTTATCCAGCTCGTATTTAATAGGGCTATCTTTAGGAATTTCCACAACCACGTAAACATCTTCGGGAGGATTTTTTCCTACAGGAATTTTTTTTACGTCCATAGGAATTGAACACTATACAAAATAATTCCCGCTATTAGGCCGGCAACTAAATCATCGGCCATAATACCCAATCCGCCTCCAAGTTTTTCGAACCAGTTAACCGGTGGTGGTTTAAGGATATCGATAAACCTAAAAAGGATAGCTCCAAGAATAAGGTTCACAAAAGTCGGTTTTACAAATAGAAAGAGAACCAAAACGCCGGCAACTTCATCAATAACAACCTCATCAGGATCCTCTTTACCGCTCAACCTTGAATAGATATCGGAGGCTAAAACTCCAAAAAATGTAATAAGAATTAAAGAGACCACATAAAAAGGCTCTCCAAGTTTGTAAAGTACCCATACAAGGGGAAGGGCTAAAAAAGTTCCCCAAGTTCCGGGAGCCTTTGGAAGATAACCCGAAAATAGGTAGGTAGCTATAACTTTTGCCCACAACGGTACCATTAAAACTTCAAGTCTAGGGAAGAGAAACAAAATTTAACTACTTTGTATGGAAAAGATTTTATTAAACCTTCCGAAGGATTTTTTTAAAAAACTGAGACAGTTTTGGGAACCGATAATTAAGGCCTATTCCGGTATTTTCTTTTTACCAAACCTAAGGGTGGGAACTATAGTTTTGTTGCTTACCTTTTTGGATTTCAATATTGGACTGTCAGGTCTGCTAGCTATCCTTTCCGCCTACTTATTTGCAAGATTTTTAGGCGTTTCCAAAGATTTCATTAAGTTAGATTACTACATCTACAACCCGCTACTGGTAGGTTTGGGTATAGGTTTCCTTTTTAAATTATCACTAATCAGCTTAGTCCTTATTGTAATCCTTTCATCCTTAACCTTTCTTTTAACCTTTGCACTTTCAAATATATTCTGGTATTACTTAAGACTGCCGATTTTATCCATACCTTTTGTTATTGTCGGTATAGTTACATATTTGGCCTCCTATAAATATTCCAAACTGTTTGTTTACTACCTTTACCCTCATTATGAGCTCTCTTCTATCCTTCAAAACCTTCCGTTGATTGTCAAGGGCTTCTTATCCTCTCTTGGAGCGATAGTGTTCTACCCTTATCCGATTGTAGGTCTTTTAATTTTTCTATTCCTTTTAAGGTTCTCTCCAATTCTCTCTTTCCTTTCGGTGGTAGGATACCTTGTCGGCACCACATTTTTGTATCTTCTTGGATTAACTCCAACGCAGGTTTATTCCGATATTTCCGCTTTTAACTATATTCTTGTAGCTACAACGGTAGGGGGCGTTTTTCTTGTTCCCCATCCGAGGAGCTATTTAATAGCCTCTCTGGGAGTTTTGATTTCGGTTCCCGTAGTGGAAGCTGCAAAAGTATTTTTCCAATACTACGGAATTCCAATATTTGCACTTCCCTTTAACGCTGTAGCCCTCCTAATACTTTACACACTCTTTCTATTGGGATATAAATACCTTTCCCATCTCTATTTAGGAACTCCCGAAAGGACGCTTGAAAACTATCTAAGGAGTACAAAGAGATTCCCCTACTTTGGTAGGGAGATAGGATTGCCCTTCAGCGGTAGGTGGACCGTTTGGCAAAGTTTCGATGGTGAGTGGACCCATCGTGGCCCTTGGAAATACGCTTTGGATTTTGTTATAACCGACGAAGAGGGAAAAACCTACCGCGACAGCGGCTATTATTTAACCGATTATTACGCCTATAGAAAACCGGTGCTATCGCCCGTTTCTGGCATAGTTGTTGAAGTCGTAGACGGTTATCCCGACAACCCTCCCGGGTCGGCCGATAAAGAAAACAACTGGGGAAATTACGTTCTTATTTACGATTGGAGGGGTTTTTACGTTTTACTCTGCCACTTTGCCCAGAACTCTATAAAGGTTAAAAAAGGTGATAAGGTTGAAAGGGGGACAATTCTTGGTCTCTGTGGGAATAGCGGTTATTCGCCCCAACCCCACATTCATATGCACGTTCAACTACTCCCAAAGGTAGGAGCCGCTACCGTCCCCTTTGTGATTGAAAACTACATCACCGACCAAGGAGAGTTTAAAGACTATTCTGTTCCTCAAAAAGGTGAGGTTATAGAAGCTTTCTATCCCGATAAAGTTCTAAAGGAAAAGTTCAATCTCCTTATAGAGGATAGATTTAAGTTTCTACTGGAAGGTAATGGAGAAACGAGAGAACAGGAGCTTGTTGTAAAAATGGCGGAAGATGGAACCTTTTACCTTACTGACGGTAAAGGTAAACTCTACTTTGGTCAAAGGTTTGGAGTTTTTTATACTTACAGAGTAGAGGGTAATTCCAAAGTTTTAAAACTACTCTCTATGGCCCTATCAAAACTTCCCTTGAATCTAAATAGGAAACTTTTATGGAAAGACTATCTACCTATAGGAGGTTCCAAAAACGAATTTATTGAAAACCTTTACAGGTTTATCGCCTCTTTCTACCACAAACTGCTGGCGGTTGAAGGTATATTTCGCAACGAAGATGGTTTTTCATACCGATTAAAGGCAAAACTATTTAACCGTTCCATCGAAAGTTATGTGAAAATTTCCAATAAAAGGAAGTTTGTAGAAGAGGTGAATCTAAAAATAGATAAGGAAAGATACACCCTTAAGAGGATCGATTAGGATTGTTGGTTTCCATCTTTTTGGCCTCCTCCCAATAGCGGTCCAGCTCTTCCAAAGTATGTTCGCTCCAAGGTTTTCCACTCTCTTTAACCTTTTTTTCAACGTAGGAAAAGCGCTTTATAAAACGGTTATTTGCTTTTTGCAAAGCCTCTTCCGGATCTATTTTTAAAAACCTTGCAAGGTTTACCAATGCAAAAAGTAGGTCTCCCAATTCGTGTTCAATTTTTTCCAAATTCCCGCTTTTGTAAGCCTCCCAAAATTCTCTCCACTCCTCTTTAACCTTATCTTCAACATCTTTGATATCTTTCCAGTCGAAACCTACCGCGGCAGCCTTTTTCTGCAGTTTGTATGCCCTTAGTAGAGCTGGCAGCGCTTTAGGAACACCGTCGAGAACACTTTTCCGTTTTTCGGCTTTACGTCTTTCCCAATTTTTTAAAACCTCTTCAGCCGTTTTTGCCTCTTCCTCTCCGAAAACGTGGGGATGTCTTTCGATGAGTTTTTTGCATAGATGGTCGACAACATCGTCGATGTTAAATAGTCCCTTTTCCTCTGCAAGTTTGGCGTGGAAAACAGGCTGGAGTAGTAGATCTCCTAACTCCTCCTTTAAGGCTTCCCAATCCTTGTTATCTATAGCCTCCAAAACCTCGTAGGCTTCCTCAATTAGATATTTTTTTAAACTCTCGTGGGTTTGCTTTCTATCCCAAGGACACTTTTGTCGGAGTTCCGACATTATCCTTTTTAGGTCTTCAAAGTTATAACGTTCCTTCATAAGATTAGTACGAATAACTTTTTACTTTTTAAGTTTTCCATAAAATATTTCAACCTTCCAAGGGTTTGGAGCCCTGCTTTCTCCCATTTAAGGGAGAAAGCCGTAATAAAAACGTCCGGAGGGTGAAAATGGGTAAAAGACACTACGAGAGGGAGAGGTTTTACGAAACCGTTTTTGTGGTAAAACCTACCCTCACCGAAGAGGAGTACAAACAGGTTGTAGAGGCTGTAAAGAATGAAATTACCCGCAAAGGTGGGGAGATTCTTTACGAAGAGGATTGGGGCTTAAGAGAATTCGCCTACCCTATCGAAAAGTTTAACCATGGAAGGTACTATCTAATCCAATTCAAAGCGGTCAACGAAGGTGAACCTCCTTACGAAAATCTCAATGTTCCTAACGAACTCGAGTTCTTTTACAGAGTAAATGAAAACATCATTAGGTGGCTCACAAGCAAAATTAAAAAATCTGAAGTTAAAGGTCAGGCTAAAAAGGAGCAGTAAGGGTAATTTAAGCAAGTATGAATTACAACAAAGTTATTTTAGTTGGTAGATTGGTCAGGGAGCCGGAAACGGTAATGCTTCCTTCCGGCACACAGGTGGCAAATTTGGTTCTCGCTTACAACCGTAGTTATAAAGACCAAAACGGTCAATGGAAGGAAGAGAGCCACTTTTTTGAAATAAAGGCTTTCGGTTGGATTGTTGAAAGGGTTATTCCCAACTTAGGTAAGGGAGACCTCGTCCTTATTGAAGGAAGGCTACAGCAGGATAAGTGGATAGACAAACAAAGTGGCGAGCCGAGGAGTAAAGTAAGAATTGTGGCCTTAGAAATTAAACTTCTTGGACACGCCGGTAAAGGAGCCGTTGCAACATCTAGCGAGCCGGCCGCTGAAGAACTACCCTCCTTTGAGGAGGAGGAGCTTTTACCTCCTTCGGGTAAAAGTGAAGTAAAAGAACCCGAAGAGGAGTTAGATGAACTCGACAAGATCCTCTTCGGGGATGAAGAAAATGGAAAACCCGAGGGAGGGAAAGGTAAAAAGGAAGAGAATGACGATTTTGATATTCTTCTTTAAAAAACTTCGGGAGGTTAAAGATGCTTAAAAAAGGTAAAAAGAAAGTTTGCGAATTTTGCCAAAATAAGAGGGAACCCGATTACAAAGATGTCGATACTTTGAAAAAGTACCTCTCTCCGAGGGGAAAAATTATTCCCGCAAGACAAACTGGAGTTTGCGCCAAGCACCAAAGAAGGTTGGCTGTAGCCATCAAAAAGGCAAGACAGCTCGCCCTACTACCTTATGTGGTCTATTAATAGCGGGAGGGTAAACAATGAAGGTTGTATTAATCAAAGATGTTCCCGGATACGGAACTTTTGGAGATGTTGTTAATGTAAAAGACGGATTTGCAAATAACTACCTTATTCCGAGAGGTTTGGCCCTCCCTGCAACCGAGGGAAATATAAAACACGTTCAGGAAATTCTTAAGCAAAAAAGAAGAAAACTTGAAAGGGAAAAAGCAAAAGCCCAAGAAATTGCTGAAAAAATTAACGGTCTGGTTATCGAAATAGCCCGTCCCGTAGGGGTAACCGGAAAACTTTACGGTGCCGTTACCGTTTCCGAAATAGCCGACAAAATTAAGGAATTGGCCGATGTTGAAGTTGACAAGAAGAAAATAATGCTTAAAGCACCTATTAAAAACGTTGGTCGCTACAACCTAACCGTAAAACTCCATCCCGAAGTTTCCGCTACCATTACCGTTGATGTAAAACCTTCCGAGGTAAAATAAATCCGCCACTGTGGATA
>JALSNH010000168.1 GCA_026987085.1 Aquificota bacterium
CTTAGCGGGCGGAAGGGAGCGGATTTTGGGTGACTACCTTGGAATGGCAAACTTTATGGTAAATGCCCATATGGTAGGAGGATATTTAACAAGGGCAGGCAGAGATCCGAAAGAGGACCTAAAAATGGTCGAGGGAATAGGTTTGAGGCTCCTTTAAAATCCTAGACTGTATTATTAGCCTTTATAGAAAAATTGCAGGCTAAAACCCCGTATCTATAAAAAGGTGTAAAGCCACCCGAAAGCTCGTATCTTTGATACGGAGCAGTTTACTATAAATAGACCTCAACCATACCAAAACCTTTGGCGGTTCTTTGCCCTAACCTCCTTTGGTAGAACTTTTTCAAAACCTCCGGTTGGTCTATCTGTTTCAAAAAATCTTAAAAAAGGAGAAGTTTTAAAGGTTCCTACTTTGACTCTTTTTTCGATATATCCGGCGTCAGTTTGCTCCATTAAGTTCCCTTTGAGGACTTAAGATTTTTTCCTCTCCTTGAGTCTATCTTTTAAAGTCCTCGGTTTAGGAGTTCTTGGTTTTTTCTCCGCCAAAGGAGGCTCATTTATATCTTCTCCCAAAGGTGGGTTTGATATTCCAATTCCTTCAGCAGGAAATTGCCCTATTTCTTGAGGTGGCAATGTTCCCTCGGTGGGAGAGGGTTGCTGCTCGGGAGGGGCCAGTTCTACATGCATCAACGATTGGATTACCGCGTATTTAAACTCGTTTAGGAAGTTTTCAAACATCTCGTAGGCCTCTTTTTGGTATTCGGCTACCGGGTCCCTCATACCGTAGCCGCGTAGATAAATGCCTTCTCTGAGGCGGTCGAGGTGGTGCAGGTGCTTTCTCCAAAGCATATCGAGAACCTGCAGGGAGAGCATTTTTACCAGTTCCTCCATAAGGCCCTTTCCGAAAAACTCCTCCTTTTGGGCATAGAGCTCTTTAAGTTTCCCTACGAGGAACTCTTTTAGCTCTTCCCTCGAACGGACATTTTCGGGAACTTCAATCCTTTCTCCGGTAAGTTCGAAAAACTTCCTTTCGAGGTAATCCCTTGTTTCCCTCTCCTCTTGGGGGATGTTTCTTTCAATTTCCCAAAGTTCGGGCTCATCGGCGGGAGCGTAGCGGTTTACCAAAATATCGGCAACATCGTCGATAAGCTCCTCAACCAGTTTCCTTAAATCTTTACCTTCCAATATTTGGCGGCGGAGTTTGTAGACCACGTTCCTTTGGACGTTCATAACGTCGTCCATGTCGAGTATCCGTTTACGGATTTGGAAGTTTTGGGCTTCGACCCTCTTTTGGGCGTTCTCGATAGCTTTGGAAACCATTTTGCTCTCAAGAGGCTCATCTTCGGGAATGTTTAGCAGTTCCATAAGTTTTTGAACCCTCTCACCGCCAAAGAGCCTAATTAGATGGTCTTCGAGGGAGATTATAAAACGGCTCTCGCCCGGGTCCCCCTGACGGCCCGACCTACCCCTGAGCTGGTTGTCGATACGGCGACTTTCGTGCCTTTCGGTTCCTATAACGTAGAGTCCGCCAAGTTTCTTAACCTTTTCCTTCTCTTCGGAAGTTATCTTTATAGCCTCTTCGAGGGCCTTTTTCCACTCCTCCTCCGGAGCCTCTTCGGGAACCTCAAATCCCCGCTTTTTCAAAATCTCTTTAGCCAGATATTCGGGGTTGCCGCCGAGCAAAATGTCGGTTCCCCTACCCGCCATGTTGGTGGCTATCGTTATAGCGTTGAGCCTTCCCGCTTGGGCTACTATCTCCGCCTCCCTCTCGTGGTGTTTTGCATTTAGCACATTGTGGGGAATTCCAAAACTCCAGACCCTTTGGAGTTTCTTTTTAATCTCCTCCTCCGAAAGGTTGAACTTTTCTTTGGCCTCCTCAAGGCGTTTCTTAAACTCTTCCGAACTGTAAATGGACTTTAGGAGCTTTTTATCCTTTAAAAGGGAGGATAGAAGTTCGTTATCCTCTATGGAAACCGTTCCAACAAGCACCGGCCTACCGATGAGGTAGTTTAAAAAGACCTCCTCGACAACCTTTTTCCATTTGGCCCTTTTGGTTTTGTAAACGAGGTCGGGGTGGTCCACCCTTATAACCGGTTTACGGGTGGGAATTACCACAACATCAAGGTTGTATATCTCTTTAAATTCCACACTTTCGGTTTCCGCCGTTCCGGTCATTCCGGCGAGCTTTTCGTAGAGCCTAAAGTAGTTCTGGTAGGTAATGGAGGCCAAAGTTTGGGTTTCCGGTTTTA
>JALSNH010000169.1 GCA_026987085.1 Aquificota bacterium
CTTTCCTTTTTCTTCTAAACATGCACTAACCTCTCTGATAAAGTATATAAAAGACTATATCTTTCCGGTATATTGTCGAGTGTTAATAAACCAAAGATAGGTAATCGTTCTAAAAAGAATTCTATTAAGTGGGTATATTCAAGGGCTAAACCACTAAGGTATATATTATTTAGATCATTTAATACTATATAATTTCTTAAGTCCCAAATCAATGTATCTAAGTTATCTGTAGAAATTATACTAGGATTCAAAGAATATGGAAATGTTTCGTAATTTAAACGATTCTTACTATATGTAAGAATTAATACCTTATTATATTCTGTATGGATTATTGTAAAAGGATTAGGTAAATGACGGAGAATACTAAAATTTAGTATGCAAATTGGTTCATAACTTATTATTTTTAAATTTAAATTTATGCTTGATGCCCAGTTAACTAGCGTATTAATAAAGGAACTTTCCACTACGGAAACTATTACTTTATAGGGCTCATCCTTTTTGGAAGGTAAAAAACTGTAAGAATATATAATTTCTTTATCAGGAAATATTTCCGCAATCTCCTCTTGTATATATAGTTCTAGAGCTTTCAAGACTTCACTTTTTTTTAAATTTTTAGGAAATGTATGCAATCTGATTATACCGTGCCGAGTAGGCACATACGTTCCTATTTTTAAAACCTCTATATTTTCATATTTATTTTTTAGATAAGTCTCTATATCTTGCAATTTTTGCTCTAATGATTCCGAATTTGTATATACCTTTTCGTAGACATTAAATTTGCCCGATACATTTTTTACTAAAACGCGTATAAAATCGTTTTCCACTATGAAACTAATTACCTCACCGGATCTTGGAGATGTTAATTTATTTAAAATCGGTATTTTATAGTTTAGATCAAGAGGTAATAAGGTATATTTATCTTGAGGGGGAGAAATTAGTTTATCTATTAATCTCATTGCAACCACCACCCTAATAAAAGAATACCATCTTTTATAAAAATAAAAAACTAATTTAATTTTCCAAAAATTTCAAGGACTTAAATTTTAAATTGAAGTATGCAGAAGGAACTTTAGTTTTTGAAAAGATAGAAAACCTAAAAAAGGAGAGGAAATATGAAATCCGCTCTTTAAGAGACTGGGGTTTTGATCTTCTCCTTGTATGGCACCAAGAGAAATTAACTTACCTATTGCAGGAGGAAGGAAGTAGAAAGAAAGGAGAAAGTTTCCAATGGGAAGATGAAGAGTATACAGTCGAGGAGGTATTGGAAGAACTTCCTAAAGATACATCTATTTTTGCAAAGGTAGAAGAAAGGAACGGTAGGGCTTATATTTTGGTGGAAATCAGACATGTTAAGAAAAAATGGGGCGAGGGAACCTTAATTTTAAATGTTCCCGCTGCAGAGTTATTAATAGCTTTTTTCCGTAAAAAAGGATTGGATAGGCTATATAATTACATTGAAAGTGTTGGAATAACTACGGAATTCTTCCATCAACGTGGAAACCCAAAAAATCCGCTACCCTATGAAAAACTTCCTGCAGGTGCTAAAGATTTTATAAAAAGAACTAAAGAAATTTTTGATCTTGTTGGTTTTGGAAGGTTGTCTTTAGCCTTTTATGGAAAGGACAAAAACAAGGATAGTAAATACAGAGTATTTTTAACACTTCCTACAATTGACTTATTTGATATCTGGATAGCGGAAAAATTAAATAATTCCTTTAGAGTCTTTAAATAATCCTTCTCCTTTAATCTATAACCTTCTATGAAGGAAAAGTTTAACAGTTTCATGAGAAAACTTCTTAAGCCTTTAGATAAAATTCCGAATCCTATAAGGGATATAGTTCAGTTTTCTATTTTTTTTATACTATTCTTGGTAATAGCGAAAAACGTTTTTATAGATGCTTACAACATTCCTAGTGGTTCAATGGAACCCACCCTTTTACAGGGTGATTTTATTCTTGCTAACAGGTTGGTTTATTTGATAAAAGATCCCTACAGGGGAGACATTGTTAATTTCGTTTATCCCTATCAGGAGCAATATGGGAGACACCTTGTAGAGGTTCCTATTCTTAAATATTTCATTAATCCATTTATAGAGGTAACTTTTATTAAGAGGGTTGTGGGGCTACCAGGAGATGTTATTGAATTTGATAATGGCTTTCTAAAAATTAACGGTAAGCCTTTAAAATATAAGAAGGTTAAGGAAACCTCTAATAGTGTAATTTATGAGGAGTATATTCCATCCAAAGTAGGTATTAGAAAACATCTAATTAAGTTGTCTAAAAATCCTCAAGTACCTCAAGCTAGATGGGGAGTTTATTCCGGTAGTATTCCGTCTTTTGCCTGTCTAAAAAGGAGTTCCTTATATCCCAATTGGTGTCAGGTTATAAAAGTTCCAAAAGGTTATTACTTTGTTATGGGAGATAATAGGGACGCAAGTGATGATAGTAGATTTTGGGGATTCGTCAAAAGAGATTTGATTCTATCCACACCTTTTGTTATCTATTTCTCAGGTAAAGTACCAAAACTTTCTCCAGAAAATAGTAATATTTTTTCCGGTATAGCTCAATTTATACATGCCTTGTTTCATCCATACTTTAGTAGAATTGGAAAGCCTTTAATATACTAATTTGGCTTTTGAAGACTAAGAACGGAGGGAAAAAATGGAACTTTGGGCAAAAATAGGAGATGAAAAGGTCAAATTTCAAGGTTCTATGGTAAGAGTTTTGGAAGAACTTTTGGAAAAGGCTAACGGTAAGGAAGTTCAACTTTTATCCTTTCATGCGGGCCAGAAGGAAAGAAGAAGATTAAAAAGGGAACTCCGCTGTGCTAATAAAAATCTACTGGAAGCTGCCAGAAATTACGTTAGATGGTTCTACACCATTGAAGCTAGAAAGCTAAAAAGGCAAATTAAGGAACTTAAAAGAAGGGAGAAGGTAAACTCTAAAGGGGTGGTATACCTTCCCAAGGGTGTGAAAGCCAAAATTGAAGAACTTCAGAAAAGGTTGGAAGAGGTTAATTCCAAACTTTCTAACCTTTAAGGAATTTAAATAGAAATCTCCACCATGGAGTTTTTCTTTTTTCTACAACTTTTAAAGGTGGAAGGTAAATAAATTTATTCCTTTTTAAGGTTTTCTTTAGTTTATTTAAATCCTTTTGGAGTTTTTTTAAATCGTAAGGCCACAATTTGAGTTCCCTACGAAAATCTTTTAGAAACTCCAAAATTTTGTTTATTTCTTCATAAGCCTTTTTATAGTTTCTTCTTTCCAATAGCTCTCCTACAATGGCCAGATGACGCAGTAATCGAAATAGTAAAAGCTCATTACCCTCTTTAAGGTAGGGAAGATAATCCTCTAGATAGGTCAACATTTCTCTATAAAGTCCTTCGTTAAAAAGAACTACAGAATTTTTCAATATCTGTTTGGCATCAATTGAATGGAGGCTTCCTTCCAGTTTCCTGCTTATGTACCAATATCGGTAAATCTTTTGGCAAAAGAAGTCTTTAAGAAAACTATAACGGGGGTCTATACTGATGGTTGCTTCCTTTGAAGGGAAGTATTTCATTAAATTGGTTCCTCGAATAAGCCTATCTTCATCTTCACGTAAATAGAACAATTCAAGTTCCAGTAGATAATCCCTCCAGGGGTAGTTTTCAAAATCTATTAAATATTTCCGGAGACAATCCTTTATACCTTCCAGAGGTATTTCATTTAATCCGTAAACCCTTGAAAGTTGACAATAACAGAGACCTATATAGAGGATATCCTTTTTTTGAGGGTATTCCATAATTTCGAAAAAGAGGTGAGAGAGTTTTTTTGATAGATACTCCTCCCATTGGTGAAGAATTCTTTCCATTTTCCTTTAAAAGGAAAATTAAAGGGAAAACCTTTTGAAGGTAAACTTTTAGGAAACCCTTTTAAGGAGGTAATAAACAAATTCCTCTAGAAGTTGGGTTCTTTCCGGTCTTTTTAGTTCTCTAATTAGTTGAATGGTTATTGAAGCAAAAGTTTTGGCTATTTCCAAAGCTTCATCTTCAAACTCTTTATAAAAACCGTCTTTGTCCAAAATATCGTCCACTATTTGGAACAAAATTCCCAATTTTTCTCCTATTTGGGAGAGTAGTTGTAGATCTGATTCGGACGTCGTTCCTAATAGGGCCCCGGAAACTAGGGAAGCCTCTATTAGGGCGGCTGTCTTGTAGCGGGCTATATCTTCTAAATCCCCTATTTTTCTTATGTCCATTACCTGCCCTTTAACCATTCCCTCTATACCCGCTTTGCGGGCTATTAAATTGGAAATATCAAGGAGTTTTTCGGCGTTTGTTTGTTTAAAAAGGGAACGGTCGCTTAAAATTTGAAAGGCGTAAGTTAGAAGGGCGTCCCCCGCCAATATAGCTATATCTTCTCCAAACTGTTTATGGCAAGATGGTTTTCCTCTCCTAAAATCGTCGTTATCCATAGCTGGCAAATCGTCGTGTATTAAGGAATAGTTGTGTATAAACTCTATAGCGGTTCCCACTGTAATGGAATCTTCCGGATGACCGCCAAATATGTAGGCTCCCATTGCAACCAGGGCAGGCCTTATTCTTTTACCTCCACCTTTTAGGTAGTAGAGCATAGCTTCGTAGAGAATTTTGGGTTCGAAAGGTTTTAAAACGGCGTCTATTTTTTTGTCTACCTTTTGGGCTACCGTTTGAAGGAAACTTTCCAAGTTCATAATAAATATTAGCTTCTCAAAAGAGGAATATTTGCTTACTACAAAAAGGTCGTCTTTGGATTTCTTGATTTTTAACCGTTGCGGTTTTTAAAGTTGTATTTTTGTAATCTATTAGTAAATTTCTTTATAAGAACCTTATAAAGGAGAGAGGAAGATGCAACTATTAACGTGGACACCGATAATCTTTTCCCGCAAAGGGTTTTTAAGGGACGAAAATGGAAAACCCTTTTTGCCAAAAAACGTATTTGAGGAGGCTATTACATCTGCGGTAATCTTTTACTACACAAAAAAGGATAAAGAAATAGAAAATAGAATTAAAAAATACCTAACAACCAAAGGTTTGAAACTTAAAGAAATTGCGAAAGATGTTAAAAATATAGTCCTTAAAAAGTATCCGGTTTTAGATAATTTAAAACTTCCCGAAAAGATTTATCTACCCGAAGACAAAATCAAAGAGGAATATATTGAGGTCTTCGACTTAAAGGAAAAAATTGATGTAAAGGGTTTTAGAACGGAAGTTTTTAAGGGAACTTTGGAGTTAGAGGTAGAATCTCCTTATTGGGAAAAACTTAAGGCAGCTTGTCATTCTTTTGCGGAGGCCTTAGCCAGAATGGAAAAGGAACTTCTGGAAGACCATCCTTTAGCGGAAATTTTCTATGAATCCTTACTTAACGACCTGAAAAAATGGGAGGTT
The DNA here is from genome assembly GCA_026987085.1 of Aquificota bacterium. GTDB lineage: Bacteria > Aquificota > Aquificia > Aquificales > QOAS01 > QOAS01. The sequence goes on from JALSNH010000169.1 coordinate 5,408, forward strand.
CCACTAAGGCTCGGTATGTGGACTGAGGTTCACTTTAAGGGAGATTTGCTCTTTTTCTGGAAGATAAAGGAAGTTAGAAACTTCCTTATAAAGGAGCTTGGAATAGATATTAGACCTCGTTATGTCCTTTATTTACCAAAAGAAAGGGTTACCACTGGTTGGTGTGAGCTCAAAAATTCCTAAGGGAGGTTGAAATATGTTGAAAAAAACCTTGTTAGGTACAGTCCTATTCGCAACTGGCTTGGTTTCCGTGCCCTCTTTAGCCTACCAGGTAAAACAGGAAAATGTGAAGGAAACCTTAAAAAATGCCCAAAATGAAGCTGTAAAACAGCTTAAAACTCAAAAGCTGGCCAAGATTGTTAAAGAGGCTGCTACGGTTTTACAAGAAACTCAAACAGCGTATCTGCTATTGCAACAGGGAAAAACCAAGGAAGCTTTGACTTTGCTTCAAAAGGTTCAAAAGGAACTCCAGGTTTTGATTAACAAATACGGTCTTAAAAATCTACCTGCAAATGTTTCCTTTATAGAGTTCAACGGTATTTCCGATTTAAATACTGCAGAAAAACTGAATAAACAGGTTAAGGAGTTTATAACTAAAAATGATTTTGTAGATGCAAGGGTAATATTGGCAGTATTGAGAAACGAAATAGATATTACCACTACCTACATACCGCTAAAACTTTATAAGGAGGCTATAGATTTGGCCGTAGATATGCTTCAGCACGGAAATCAGGAAGCGGCCCTAATGGCTTTGCAGAGCGCTTTGGGAACGCTGGTTGTTGAAACGGTTGTGGTTCCCAAACCTATGTTGGAAGCTCAATATCTAATTAAAAAAGCTGAAGCTATATACCAAGTTAATCCTAAGGCGGCTCTCGCTTATTTAAAAAGGGCGGAATACGATATTAAATTAACCAAAGCGCTGGGTTATATTTCTTCGGAAAAAGATATTAAACCTCTTATAGAAAAAATTGAAAGCCTTATAAAGGCTATTAAAGAACACGCGGCTACTACCGAGGAGCAATTTAAAGAGGTTAAAAAAGAGGTTGAAAAAACTAAAGAGCAGGCAACTACGGTTAAATAAAAATCCCGCGAAGCGGGCAATTTTCTTTTATCTATTTTTTAAAAACTTTTCATACTGTTTGATTCCTTTGAAGAGACCTGCTTCGCCTAGATACTCTTCTATGCGTAGAAGCTCATTGTATTTGGCAGTTCTTTCACCTCTTGCCGGTGCACCGGTTTTAATTTGTCCGCTGTTGGTAGCTACCGCCAGGTGGGATATGAAGGTATCTTCGGTTTCTCCGGAACGGTGGGAGATTATGTAGGTATAGCCGTTTTCCTGAGCAAGCCTAATAGTTTCCAAGGTTTCGGTAACGGTTCCTATCTGATTGAGTTTTATAAGTATGGAGTTGGCTATTCCTTCTTCTATACCTTTTTCTAATATGCGGGGGTTGGTGGTAAATAGGTCGTCTCCTACAAGTTGGACTTTTTTACCGAGCCTTTCGGTAATAATTTTCCATCCTTCCCAATCGTTTTCCGCCATAGGGTCCTCTATGGAAACTATCGGATACTGGTTTATTAAGGTTTCATAGTAGTCCACCAATTGTTCCGAGGTTAATTCTTTTCCTTCTATACGGTATTTTCCATTTTCATAAAATTCGCTGGAGGCGGCATCTAGAGCTAGGAGAACATCTTCGCCAGGTTTGTAATTTGCTTTTTCTATAGCCTCCATAATGAGGTCCAATGCTTCTTTATTGCTACCTAAAGAGGGTGCAAATCCTCCCTCATCTCCTACATTGGTGGAAAAACCTTTTTCTTTTAAGACTCTTTTGAGGGTGTGGTAGATTTCTACACCGCAACGGAGAGTTTCGGCAAATTCATCACCAAAAACGGGAATTATCATAAATTCCTGCAAATCAAGGTTGTTGTCGGCGTGAACTCCGCCGTTAATGATGTTCATAAGCGGTGCAGGGAGAATCTTAGCCATTTCGCCGCCGAGGTATTTAAATAGTGGAACACCAAGCTCTTCCGCTTTAGCACGGGCAAAGGCCATGGATACGGCTAAAATTGCATTTGCTCCCAGTTTGGATTTATTTTCGGTCCCGTCGAGGGAAATGAGCAAGTCGTCTAACTCGGCTTGATGCTCGATATCAAGATCTATTAGTTCATCGGCAATGATGGTATTAACGTTTTCAACCGCGCGAAGAACACTTTTTCCCAAATAGTAGAGGCTATTTCCGTCCCTAAGTTCAAGGGCTTCATTTTCACCGGTGGATGCTCCCGAAGGGACTATTCCTCTACCCACCGCACCGCTTTCGAGGAAAACTTCCGCCTCTACGGTAGGGTTTCCACGGCTATCTAAAACCTGCCTTGCTTTTACATCGATTATTCTCGACATAGCTAACGATTTTAAATAGAGTGTTTTAGGTTTAAACAGAACAAAGCCCTTCGGGGCTAAATTAGAAAGTTGTCAACCACCCCGCATTAGAAATGCGAGGCTTGACTTTAGGTAGTGGTTGCTCCAAAAGTAGGAGCAACCACCACCAAGGCGGGTTGTTAGCCCGATGCCCTCACAAGGGCTTTATCCTTGTTCTTAGATTTAATCCCCCACGGTATTCTAACTTTAAATTTTTATTTTTTTCATTTCTTTAAACCTTGGGGGTTGGGGAATAGATAATTCTCTATTCCCCTTGTGGTTTTAAGGAACCCACCCGCCTTAGTCTTTAAATTATTAGTCAAACTTTTGGGGTTTGCAAGTGTTTTTCTCCTTTGGTCGCTCTTCTCCTTCTATCGCAGATACGGGGTTTCCGAGCAACAATTGTTTTTCTATGAAAATTGTTGTTCCCGCAACTACCAGCAATTTAGGGGCAGGTTTCGATACTTTCGGTTTGGCTTTAACCCTTTACAACACCTTTGAGGTTGAAGAGAGCGATGCATTTGCAATAGAGATTTACGGTGAGGGAGCGGATAAACTTCCCACCGATATAAGAAACCTATTTTTCCAAGCTTATATAAGGGCATGCCAAGAGTTGGGAGTTGAGGACAAACCTATAAAGGTAGTTCAGAAAAACGATATACCTTTAGGTAGGGGTTTGGGAAGTTCGGCAACCGCCATTTTGGGAGGAATAATTACCGCCGTAGGTTTGAACGATTTAAAACTTTCCGAGGAGGAGATTTTAGAACTTGCATTCCTTTTTGAGAGCCATCCCGACAATCTTGTCCCTGCGTTGGTGGGTGGTTTTACCGTTTCCACAATGGTAGGGGATAAACAGGTTAAATTCCAAAAGTTGGATTTTCCAATAGAGCTTAAAGTCCTTGTATTGGTTCCGGAATTTGAAATCCTTACAGAGGAGGCGAGGAAAGTTCTACCCGCAATGGTTTCTTTAAAGGATGCGGTTTTTAACATTCAAAGGGCTTCTTTAATGGTTGCTTCCTTGGTGAACAGGGATTTTGAAATGCTCCGCTATGCGGTCGAAGATAGGCTCCACCAACCCTTTAGGGGGAAACTTTTGCACGGTTTTGACCTATTTAAGGAGGAAGCTTATAAACTCGGAGCCGATGCGGTATTTATAAGCGGTAGCGGTTCCACCATAGGAGTTTTTGCAAGGGAAAATCTCGACCAAATAGGGGAAATGGGCATAGAGCTCTACAAAAGGCTTGGTTATGCGGCCACCTACAAGGTTTTGGAAGTAGATAACGAGGGCCTAAGGTGGGCCAAGTAGGAGGGTTCAAAATGGGAAAGCTCTACAGTATGACCGGTATAGGTAGGGCACAATTTAAGGGTGAAAACTACCGCATAACGGTTTTAATACGCTCCGTTAACGGTAAAGGGCTCGATATAAATGTAAAACTTCCTAAGGAGCTTGTTATTTACGATAAGGAACTCCGTTCGATGGTTAAAAAATTTGT
>JALSNH010000170.1 GCA_026987085.1 Aquificota bacterium
TTTGCAGGAAATTTCAAGTAGTTAATTTTCACTTACTCTTCAGTTGTGTTCTATACCTAATTTATTCGCTATGTTTGAGTCTTGATTATCAATGGTTTCCAATTACGCCGTATGACCGTATAAATTTTTTGATTTCTATAAGGCATGACGTCAAAATGGTATTAATCTAACCTTTGCAGGATAAGAACAAGCTGAGCAGAAATTTTAAAAGGGTAATTTAAGTAAGGATACAAGGCTTTAGCCTGCGATTTCTATAAAGAAAAAAAGAAGATTTTAAGAGGGCCAAGGGTAGGTATAGATACCAAATTTGAGAATATAATACCTTAGAAGGAATCCTCCAACCAGAACAAGTACTGCAGCTAAAGGAACAAGTATCCTGATATGCTTTTTAGCTGCAAAGAATTCGAGTATCCAAGGAAGTATTACACCAATTAGGAGGAAGCCTACCATAAAGCCTACATTTGTTATAGCATGATGGAATACATATTTACCGCCGGCATAAGCGTAGTAGAGATAGTTAAAGTAGGCTGCTATAGCGAGCAGTTCAAATGTGATTAGACCAATATCGGCCCATTCAACTTGATGTCCAATTTTTTCTCTAATTTCTTTAACATCATCACCACCTTTAGCAAAGTAGGTCCAGAGCATATACCAGGCTGTTGCTGTGGAAAGAGCGGATATTACAAACAATACCGGCAATAGCGGATGGCTCCATGCGGGAATGGAAGGGGCTACCGATAGAAGTAAACCGGTATAGGCGGCAACTGCGAAACCGAAAATCATTGTCATCCATCCAAGGAAACCTTGAATAGGTTTTAAAGAGTTAGCTATCTTTTTCAGGAATCCAATATGTTTGAGTATTGCCGCTTTGTCGGCCATAGAGAGAGCCCATAGGGTTCCAAATAACGAAAAGAGAGCTATAAAGTTGGCACCCCATTGAATCCACGGATGGAAGTTTCCATGGAATAATGCGGCACCGAAGAATGCAAGTAGAACTTTAAAAATTTCGAAAATATGGCCGTGAATAAAGGATTCCCATACGAACATATCGAGAATTAGGAAGATACCTCCAAAGTTTACCAATAGAACACCCAATAGTGTAGACCAAGCGAACATGGAGGGGTCTTCTTTTTTAAAGATATGCTTGTAAAGGGCCGCTATTAGTCCCATGGAGGCACCAAGCCCACCCAAGAAGAGGTAGATAGCAATACCTATACGCCAATGATGTTGAGGTTCAAAAGTTAAAAATTGGCTGTAATCCAACGCTATCATCTTAGCCACCTCCTAAATATTTATTCGGCTTCCTCGCTGGCTTGCATAGGTAAGCTATCCAAACCCACGTAGAAAACTTTAGGGTCGGTTCCTAAATGAACCGCTAAAGGTTTAGCCCTACCGCTTCTAACAAGGTCGGCAACGGGGTCGTTGGGGTCGTTGAGGTCGCCCCACATACGGCACTCGGTAGGGCAGGTGGCAACACATGCCGGTTCCAAACCTTTTGTAATTCTGTGGTAGCAGAAGGTGCACTTATCTATGTGGGGAACCTGGTGAATGGAAAATTCCTCTTTGTAAAGCTCTTTATTTTTAACAACGTCTTCATAGTCGTAGCGATAACGGGCATCGTAGGGGCAGGCTGTAACGCAAGCTTCGCAACCTATACATAGGTCCTGGTTAACCATAACAACCCCTTCGGGGGTTTTGTAGGTAGCTCCGGTAGGGCAGGCGTAGTAGCAAGGGGTATTTTGGCAGTGCATGCATAGACGGGGGAAAAATATCCTTCCGATATTTTCGCCCTTACCAACTTCTGCCTGCTCAACTTTGGTTCTCCATTTATCTGCCCAGTAGGGGGTTTGGTTCTCTTGGGCGCAGGCAGCCATACAAGCGTTGCAACCTACGCAGGTGTTAAGGTCGATAACAAAAACCCAGTTGGGTAGTTTTTTATTTTCAACACTCATAGTTTTCACCTCCTAAAAAACTTAAAGGGGAAGGTTAGGAAACCTTCCTTACTTTTATAGTTGTTTCATCTCTGGTATAACCGGCTATAACCGGTTCAAATTCGGGTTCGACAATATCAACGTGTCTAACCGCATTGGGCGGCCTTACGGCGTATTTAAGTTCGGGTGCTTCCGTTCCTCCGTTGAAGGGAACAAATATTGTGTCTTCCCTTACCCACTCGGTAACAAATACTTTTGCCT
>JALSNH010000171.1 GCA_026987085.1 Aquificota bacterium
TTTCTTTCGAAGAGGCTGCCAGCTTCCCGCTTACCTACATTACCGCGTGGAACGCCCTAATCGATAGTGGTAAGGTTGGAGTAGGGGATACAGTTTTTATATGGGGTGGAGCTTCTGGTGTTGGTGTAGCTGCCCTGCAACTTGCCAAACTGATGGGTGCTTTTGTAATAACCACCACATCGCAAGATTGGAAGGCGGAAAAACTTAAAAACCTCGGCGCGGATTTGGTAATAAACCACCAAAAGGAGGATGTTGAAAGGATTGTAAAAAAATATTTCCCCGAAGGGGTAGATATTGTTATAGACCACGTGGGTGAAAAAACCCTTCCTATCTCCATTAGGTTGCTTAAAAAAGGTGGAAGATTATCCTTTTTAGGAACAACTACCGGCTCTAAAGGTAGTTTCGATATTCGATACAACTTTGTAAATGAGATAACTATGAAAGGCGTCTATATGGGAAGAAAATCTGTCCTTTTTAAGGTTGCAAGATTGTTCGAAAGGAACCTCCTTAAGCCGGTTGTGGATAAAGTTTTTCCTCTCCAAAAAGGGGAGGAAGCCCACAAGTATCTTGAGGAGGGTAGACATTTCGGTAAGGTCCTATTAAAGGTTTGACCTTTTCCTTCTCCTTTTTTGGAAACTTGACTAATTTCTATAACTTGGCATGGAAGAGAAAAAGCAAGAAAACCAACAAACGGAACTTCAGGGAGAGAACCTTTTGGAGTATTACCAACAAAAATTTTCCCAAGAGGGGGAAAAAAAGAAGAAAAAGGTTGGCTATGTTGCCTTGGTAGGAAAACCGAATGTAGGAAAATCTACTTTGATTAACGCTCTAATTGGAACAAAAGTTTCCATAGTTACCGATAAACCGGGAACCACGCGGATACGACTTCTAGGTATAAAAAATGACGAAGACAGCCAGATAGTTTTCCTCGACACTCCGGGTATCTACAAAGAACAAGATGCTATGGAAAAAGCCATGATAGAGATGGCAAAAACTTCCCTGGAAGATGCAGATGTAGTTTTGTTCATTATCGAAGCCCACAGACCGTGGACAAAACAGGATAAAGAAATCTTTGAAAAGTATGTAAAACCGCTTAAGAAACCGGTAATTTTGGTTATTAATAAAATCGACAAACTTAAAAAGGCCGATGAAGTTTTACCTCTCATAGAGGAGAGTTCCAAATACTACCCATTTGCGGAAATTGTTCCTATCTCCGCCAAAAAGGGAACCAATGTAAAAAGACTTTTGGAGGTTATTAAGAAGTATCTACCCGAGGGGGAACCGCTATTCCCGGAAGATATGACCGTAGATTTACCTCTACGTCTCTATGTTGCCGAAATAGTTCGTGAAAAAATTCTTCAATTAACCCACGATGAGGTTCCGCAGGAAGTTGCGGTTGTAATTAACGAAATAAAAGAGGGAGATAAAAATCCCAACATGCTCGTAATAAAGGGCGAAATAATTGTCAGCAGGGAGAGTTTAAAGCCGATAATAATCGGTAAAAAGGGACAGAGGTTAAAAGAGATCGGAAAGAGGGCACGCGAAGAGTTGGAGCTCATTTTGGGCAGACCCGTTTATCTACAACTTTGGGTCCGTGTGAAGGAGGATTGGAGGGAGCGCCCCGAACTGGTTAAGATGTTCGGTTATTCACTCTAAAAGGGTATATATCTGTGTTTCCTCCTTCGTAAGGTGGTAATTTAAAAGTTCTAAAAATTGTTCTTTTTTACCCTCTTCCAACAATTTGAGGAGCAACCTATGCTCGTTTAAAACCATACCGAGGGGCGAAAGCTCGTCCTCACCTCCCAACCTTTCGGTGTATTTACTGAAAAATTTTTCTTCCTCCTCAAAATGCTCCTTTAGTAGTTTGATACTTTGGGAGGAAAAATCGAAATTTCTTAACCTCTTGTGGTCTTCTAAGAATTTTTCCTTCATAAGGAAAAAGTTAAAAAAGTTAAAAAAAACTTTATACGAAAATCATTCCCGCGTAGGCTACCACACTTTTGTAATCGCCGGTAACCATACCGCTGTTTGTGTAATCTACCAAAATACCTTTGGAAGCACCGAGAGCTTTTGCTACCTCTATACCTACAACCGCCGGGATAATCCCGCACATTGAAATGTTGTATTTAAAAACTCTTTCATAGAGACAGGCCGTATCCAACCTTTCCATACAC
>JALSNH010000172.1 GCA_026987085.1 Aquificota bacterium
CGTATTCCTCTTTTATATCAACACTAACACCCGCAGGTATAACAACGGGCATTTTTCCCAATCTCGACATCTTTCCACCTCCTTACCAAACGAAGCCGATAACTTCGCCGCCTACACCGAGTTTCCTTGCTTCCTTATCGGTAATAACACCCTTGTCGGTGGACATTATTGCAACACCAAGCCCCCTCTTTACGTAAGGAACGAGCCTTGCGGGAACGTATATTCTTCTACCCGGTTTGGAAACCTTTACCAAGTTCCTAATTGCGGGTTTGGTATTTCTCGGGCCCAAATATTTGAGCCAAATCCTCAGTTTGTATTGGGTTCCCTTTCTGTATTCGGGACCGTCCAACCTTTCCCAGTCCTTTATATAACCCTCCCTCTTTAGGAGGTCCAAAATTCTCTCTTTCAACTTCGAGGAAGGAACATCAACGTAGTCCTTCCTCACAAGTTGGGCGTTTTTAATAGCGCTAAACATATCCGCAATAGGGTCGGTCATGCTCATATCTATTCCTCCCTAAATTTTTGGTCGGCAGTTGGACAGCTCGAAGGCTGTCCCTTACCGACCGGCCATTTAAACAATTACCAGCTTGCCTTTTTAACTCCGGGAAGTTCACCCCTTAAAGCGTACTCCCTAAAGCAAATCCTGCACATACCAAAGTAGCGCCTGTAGGCTCTGGGCCTTCCGCAGACCGGGCACCTCTTGTGGAGCCTGGTGGTAAATTTAGGCGGTTTTTCGAGCTCTTTAATTTTCTTACTTAGGCAAGGCATTTTTTACCTCCTTGTTAAGTTATGAAGCCCTTATAGGCAACCCTAAGAGGGACAGAAGCCAATAAGCCTCCTCGTCGGTTTCAGCGGTGGTATGGATGTTTATATCCATACCCCTAATGCGGTCCACCTTATCGTAGTCGATTTCGGGGAAAACTATCTGCTCAGCAATACCAAAGGAGTAATTACCTCTACCGTCAAAGGAACGGGGGTTTAGACCTTTAAAGTCCTTTACACGGGGAAGAGCTACAGAAATTACCTTGTCGAGGAAATCCCACATTCTCTCCTTACGGAGGGTTACCCTTGCTCCGATAGGCATTCCCTTACGGAGTTTAAAACCGGCCTCGGATTTTTTAGCCCTTCTCAGTTGAGGTTTTTGACCGGTAATGGCGGCCAAGTCCTCCATAGCCCTTTCGATTTGTCTCACATCTTGAACCGCCTCACCGACACCCATATTGACGGTAACCTTCACAATACGGGGAACCTGCATAGGGTTTTTGTAACCGAACTTTTTAACCAATAGAGGAACAACTTCCTCTTTGTATTTTTTGTAGAGTCTCGGAACGTACTTTTCTTCTGCCATTACTTCCTACCTCTCCTATTTCTTAATAGGTTTTTTGCTTACAACATCCAAACGGGTTCCGCTTTTTTTAGCCACCCTGTATTTAACGAGATATCCGTTTTCCTCAACTATTTCAAAGCCCACCCTGGTAGGTTTGCCGGTTTTGGGGTCAACAAGCATCACGTTGGAGATATCTATAGGAGCTTCGAACTCTACGATTCCACCTTCTGAAACTTGGGTAGCCCTTACATGTTTCTTTCTAAGGTTTACACCTTCAACTATTACCCTCACTTTGGTTCTGATAACTTCACCCTTTTTGTTTCTTTCTTCCTTTTTAAGGACTTTTAAAACCCTTCCCTGTTTACCTTTATCACGTCCCCTCAATACAACAACCAAATCGCCTTTTTTAATTTTTGCGGCCATTTTGCTCCTCCGTTAGATAACTTCGGGTGCCAAGGAAGCTATTTTCGTATAACCTTTGTTTCTAACTTCCCTTGCGATAGGTCCGAGAATACGGGTTCCGAGAGGCTCTCCGTATTGGTTTAACAATACAACAGCGTTGTCGTCGAACTTTACATAGCTTCCGTCGGGTCTTCTTACCTCTTTAGCGGTTCTTACAACAACGGCCCTGTAGATTTTTCCTTTCTTAGCGTTTCCGTCCGGGGTAGCCTGTTTAACGGTTACGGTAATTACATCCCCCAGGGTGGCATACTTTTTCCTTGCCCCTCCGGGGATACCTATACATTGAACCTTTTTAGCCCCGGAGTTATCGGCAACGTTGAGGTAGGTATATCTTTGAATCATGGTTTTCCTCCCGCAAAATGTTTTATAATAACATATTTCAG
>JALSNH010000173.1 GCA_026987085.1 Aquificota bacterium
TTTTGGTGTCTACCTTTTTTATAAAATCGGCAAGGGATTTAAACTCACCAAACCTCTTTTTGGCCTCCTTTATAGCCTTAGCCGCTTCCTCACCGACACCCTTTATTTTTGCAAGCCCGTAGCGGATGTATTGTTTACCGTCCCTTTCTTCTATGGTAAAGCTAACATCGGACTTATTAATATCGGGCGGCAAAAGTTCAAATCCAAACAGCTTAGCATCCTTTATAAGGGCTATAAATTTGTTTTCATTCTTTTCCGTCGAGAGTTTAACCGCAAAAAATACTCCCGGATAGTAGGTTTTCATATAGGCGGTCCAGTAGGAGATATAGGCGTAGGCGGTGGAGTGGGATTTGTTAAAGGAGTAAGAGGCAAACTTTTCTATACTATTCCATAAATCTTCTATCTTTTTACGGTCGTATCCCTTTTGAACCGCACCTTCTATAAACTTTGTTTTCATTTGCTCAATCAGCTCTTTTTTCTTCTTTCCTATACCTTTTCTCAAAGTATCAGCTTCACCTGGGGTAAAACCCGCTAATATCTGCGACATTTTCATTATCTGCTCTTGGTATATGCAATTATGGCAAACAATACCATTCCCGATAAAATTATGTATATCTTCTATTTCCAAATCGTAAACTCTACGTGGTCCAACTTTTACTATTTCCTTTATGGGAACAAAGTAGATTTCTCCTTGTAAAGTTTTTTCTACTTCCGGGTCCTTTAAAAGTGTGGAAACTTTTTGCAAAACTTTATAGGGAATAAAAGGATTTTCCTTTCCAAAAAATGCGCTTCTTTGAACACCTGTTAGTTGGGAAAATTTTCTCTGACTAATTCCGTTTTGTGTCAAAAAGCTTTTAACTTTTTTAACAGTTAAAGGTTTTGAATAGAGAAATACCGGTTCTCTACTTGGAATTTCACGGTGGGCTTTTTCGGTGACTATAGAAGGTAAATATTTAGGAACAGCTATTAAATCCCTTTCAGGGTTCAATTCTCTCAATTCTTTCCAACCCTCGGGTGTTAAAAATTTATGGTCCGCAGTGGCTTTCACACTTAATCCATTTGTTAATCGCAGTTCAAAAACTTCCTTTACACCGTTATCAAAAACTTGCTTAATTTTGGCCCCTTTAAGTTTGAAATCCTTTTCATCCACACCTATAACTTCGGCACCTACAGCATTCGTTTTTACCAGTTCCTCCAAAGTTTTTGTTGAACCATCCGCCAAAATGATTTCTGTATCACCGGTTAAGCACAATCCATAACTTTCCTTTAAAATCGGTTCCAACTCAGGAAAATCGTATTTAATAGGCTCCAAACCATGCTTACGCCTTACAAAACTATCAACCAAACCGGATTTTAAAGGACCGGGACGGTAAAGTGCCAAGACCGCAATGATATCGTCAAAGCGGTCAGGTTTTAACTTAATAAGGAGGTTTTGCATTCCTTTACTCTCAAGTTGGAAAACTCCGGTAGTTCTTCCACTTTTTAGGAGTTGGTAAACTTTCGGGTCCCCGTAGTCGAGTTTATAAAAATCGATTTCTTCCCCGTAAAGGTCTTTTACCATCTTTTTCATAAGGTCGAGCTCGGTGAGGGTTTTCAATCCCAAAAAGTCCATTTTGAGGAGGCCTATCTCCTCCAAAACACCCATGTCGTATTGGGTTGCAACGATGAACTTTTCCTGTTTGGTTTCTTTATCCTTCTCTTTGCGGGCAAAAAGCGGAACCAATTCAATTAAAGGTTTTGGAGCTATAACCACACCCGCCGCGTGGAAACCGGTATGGCGGGTAAGACCGTCGAGCTTTTTGGCCTCCTCAACCACCTTTTTCAAAACCGGGTCCTGGGCTATCATTTGGCGGAACTTTAGAACCGAATCCTCTATATCGGGTCTTTCGCCATATTTAGCCTTTAAATCTTCCAAACTCCATTCGGTCATTTCCTCTAAAGAGAGTTGGGAACCTTGGGTGTCGCCCTGCGGAATTAGTTTGGCCAACCTATCCGCCTTTTCTAGAGGCACACCCATAGCCCGGCATACGTCCCTGATTACCGATTTGGATTTAAGAACGTTGTAGGTGATAATTTGGCTGACGCTATCGTGACCGTATTTTCTCCTAACGTAATCGATAACATCGTCCCGCC
>JALSNH010000174.1 GCA_026987085.1 Aquificota bacterium
AGATGTGGGCCGGTAGAGCGTCCGGTAGAACCGACCTTGCCTATTATTTGACCCTGCTTTACAAACTGCCCGTATTTGACCTCTATTTCCGAAAGGTGGGCGTAAAGGCTCATAAGCCCCCAACCGTGGTCGATTATTACCGTATTACCTGTAAGAGGAAAATAGCCGGCTAAAACAACCCTACCTGAAAGGGTTGCTAAAACGGGAGTTCCTTTTGGAGCGGCAAAATCTACCCCTTTATGAAACCCAGCAGGTCTTCCGTTAATAAATCTTCTTACCCCAAAAGGTGAAGAGATTCTTTCAAATCCCTTTAAAGGGAATATCGCCTGTCTTTCAAAAAACCTTACCGGGCTGTATATTCTCAAAGTTTTCCTAATAAGGTTGTAAGCCTTTTCTCTATCCAATGAAGGTTTCACTTGTTTATATCTTTCCTTTTTTGAATAATTGCTTTTTCCTATAACAATATAGGAGTTTCTTCTTTTTAAAGGTTCAACGTTCAAGGTTATTTTCCCAATAGTTAAACCATCTCTTTTTAGTAAAAACCTTATTTTCCCGCTCCAATAATAGGGAACTGCAAAAAGAAGATAATCCTTTTTATGTGGATGGTAGGCTAAAAAATTCCTTTTGTAGATTCCTTTTTTTAATTCAATACTGTAAATGGAATGGGTATTTAAACCTTGGCACTTTAAAATTCCCAAATTACCCGAAAAACCGGCAAATTCTACTTGGCAAACTTCTAACCCAAATACTACAAAATTAAAAAGAAAAACTAATACCAAAAAAAACCGCATTAACTTCTATTTTTACCTCTACAAGAGTTGTGGAATACCCCAAGCTACTCGGGAAGGTTGTTTCCACCCCGAAAAACTTCCTAATTTAGCGGGATAGTGTTCTAAATTCTTCCAATAATGGTTTGTTTTTAAATGGATAACTTCCACAGACTGTTTAACGAATTTATTACCTCTTTAAGGAGAAAATCCAAATCGGTTCCTATTATAGTTGAAGGTAAAAACGATGTCGCTACCTTAAAAAGGTTCGGTATTAAAAACATTATTCCTATTAGCGGCAAAAATTATTTCGACCTTTTGGAAGAAATTTCGGAGAACACCACAGAAGTTGTTTTACTAATCGATGTCGACAAACAGGGTGAAAAAATTTTTAAAACCCTAAAAGGTATCTTTGAAAAACAAGGCCTTAAAGTAGATGGCACTTTTAGAGAATACCTCAAAAAGTTGAAAATAGAGGAAGTAGAACAACTTAAGGATTTGCTCTTTAAATAATTCCTACAGATGGAGAAATTTTTGATAATTGCCGGACCCTGCGCTTTAGAAAATGAAGAAATTCCTTTGGAGGTTGCAGAAAAAATAGCCGAGCTTTCGAAGGAATATCCCCAGTTTGAATTTGTCTTTAAAGGGTCCTTCGATAAAGCAAACCGAACGTCGGTTCATTCTTTTAGAGGTATCGGTCTCGAAAAAGGTCTCGAAGTTTTAAAACGGGTAAAGGAGAAATTCGGTTTAAAAACAACGACCGATGTTCATGAAACTTGGCAGGTAAAACCGGTTTCCCAAGTGGTCGATATCGTCCAAATTCCCGCCTTTTTATGTAGGCAAACCGACCTCCTTTTAGAAGCCGCCCGAAGTGGTAAGGCCGTTAATGTAAAAAAAGGACAATTTTTAGCCCCTTGGGATACAAAACATATTGTTGAAAAACTCTCCTACGGAGGTGCAAAAGAAATTTACCTAACCGAAAGAGGAACAACTTTTGGCTACAACAATCTTGTAGTTGATTTTAGGAGCCTACCTATTATGAAGCAACACGCAAAGGTTATTTATGATGCCACCCATTCGGTTCAGCTCCCCGGAGGTGCAGGTGGACAATCGGGCGGAATGAGGGAGTTTATTTTCCCACTTTTAAGGGCCGCCGTTGCGGTTGGAGTCGATGGTCTATTTATGGAGGTTCACCCTAACCCTCCCGAAGCAAAGAGCGATAGTGCTACCCAAATTTATTTAGATGATTTTCCATTTATAGTAGAATTTTTAGCGGAAATTTTACCGCTATTGAATAGATATTGGAACAAAAATTTAAGATAAATTACCTACAGTTAAAAGCTCCTCAAGATAATTT
>JALSNH010000175.1 GCA_026987085.1 Aquificota bacterium
TCCTCCTCAATTTCTATATTGAAACCGCTATCTTCGGTGGGGTCTTTAGGTTCAAACAAAGAAAGTTTTTCTATAAAGTAAGCCTCCACTACACCTTGGGGACCTTGACGCTGTTTAGCTACGATAATTTCGACTTTACCTTGAAGGTCGGGAGGGACCTCCTTTTTCTTAATCTTTAGGTAGTATTCGGGACGGTGGAGGAAGATAATAAGGTCCGCATCCTGTTCTATTTGACCGCTCTCCCTAAGGTCCGCCAATTGGGGTCTTTTATCGCTTCGGTGTTCCACTTGTCGCGAAAGCTGGGCAAGTGCTATTACCGGAATTTCGAGCTCTTTAGCGAGAGCTTTCAAACTTCTCGAAATCTCAGCAACCTCCTCCTGACGGGAGGAATATTTCCTAACCCCCCTTAAAAGTTGCAGATAGTCGACAATTATCAAACCAACATCGTGTTCCTTTTTCATTCTTAAAGCTTTAACCCTTAGGTCGGTAGTTGTAAGTGCTGCCGAATCATCTATGTATAGCGGAAGCTCCGTTAACTCTTTTAATGCTTCATTTAAAGTTTCTTTCTGCTCTTCGGTTAATTTTCCCAACCTCAAATCCTGCAAAGGTATTCGTGAGAGAAATGAAAGCAAACGTAAGGCCAGCTGTTCCTTTGACATTTCTAAGGAAAAAATACCAACCGGTATGTTTTCTTTTTGAGCTACATTTTTGGCTATAGAAAGGCCAAAGCTGGATTTACCCATTCCCGGCCGACCCGCTACAATTATTAGCTCTCCTTCATGAAAACCGGTTGTTAATCTATCGAGGTCGGGAAATCCACTTGGAATACCGGTAATATAAGAATGCGATTCTGCAAATCTTTCTAAGTCCTCCTTCAATCTAGGAATAATTTCCGATATGGCAACGTAGGGGACAACATCATTTTTTGTTGAGAGTTCAAAAGCTCTATCAAGAATGATATTTAGCAACTCTTCGGGATCCCTGTAGTCTTTCGACAAAATTGTATGGGCTAGATCTATTAATTCCCTTTTAAGGGCCAACTTTTTGAGAATCTGACAATACTCGGCCAGAAGTTCCCTAGATCTTACAAAGGAGGTAGAATACCTTTCAAACAAAGTGTGTTCATCTATAAGCTCTGGAATAACCCTACTTTTTTTTAACTCTTCGACAATTATAGGGAAATCTAAAACATTTCCTTTTTCGTTCCAAAGTTTTAAGGCGGTTTCAAAAATTTTTTGATTAACTTTATCAAAAAAGTGGTATTCCCTGATTCCCTCTTCCAGAATAGTATCAAATAAATTTCCTTCAAATAATATGGTTCCTATTACCGTATTTTCCGCCTCAGGGTTATAAATTAGAGTTTCACCCACAAAAGGGATAAATTTAGTAAAAATCCCTAATTAGGAAAGCCCGGTTGGTAGTAGATTTACATAAAGGAGCCTTCTTACACCCGTCATTAGAAATGTGGATATTGATTTTGGGCAATAGTCCATAGGGACTAACACCGGTGGGTTGTTTGCCGATACCATCACAAAGGCTTTGTCTTTATATATCCTTAAATACCTAAACACCCACTCATTTAAGTTAAAGGCAAGGAAAGGAAAAATCTTAGAAGGAGATAGTTAGGAAGGTGAATATCAAGTCGGTGCCGGCAGTCCCAGAAATATTGTTGTTTTCTGGAACATAGGTAATGTTAATTTCGGGAAGGATTTTCTTGCTTCCGATAGTAATGGTATGTCCCAAGCTAATAAACGCTATTGGGATTGCTTCCCAGTTATAGTCTCCCGTATCCCAATCTTTTCCGTAGTTTACGCCTCCACCAAGTGAGAAACCGAAACTCCAACCGCCCTGTGTTATATGTTTATATTGAACTCCCGCGTAAGCGTGGTAGAGGGCGTAATCTGCACAGTCTTGAAACCAACCGATTTCCGCCCAAGGACGCCAACCTGATTCTAAAGGACTTTTTAGCCAATCCGCTCCTACACCCACTCCCGGATTGAAGACAAATCTTCCGTTGCTATCAAGTTTACGGGGAGCTTCTTTTACATCTTCCCTAAGGTGGTAAGAGACTCCGAAAAAGAGCATAAAATAGCCTTTAGGCATCCACCAAGGGCTT
>JALSNH010000176.1 GCA_026987085.1 Aquificota bacterium
TTGCGTGGCCGAGCTCGTGGAGTGCAATTTTCTTCTTCTCCTTATCGGTGATAACAATCCCTTTCCTTTCGAGACCTATCATAATTCGGTCGATAGCCTCCTCGATTTCCTCCATGGTTATCGCTTCCTTGTTCTTCCTTGCGGCAAGTAGGGCTGCCTCGTTCAGAAGATTTTCAAGGTCGGCACCGGTAAATCCGGGAGTGGCTTTTGCCACAACCCAAAGGTCAACATCGGGTGCAAGCTTTTTATTTTTAGCATGAACCTTTAGAATTTCGTAGCGTCCCTTTATGTCGGGCTTGGGAACGTAGATTTGACGGTCAAACCTTCCGGGACGGAGCAGAGCCCTATCGAGAATATCGGGTCTGTTGGTCGCACCTATAACAACAATACCGCTGGAGCTGTCAAATCCGTCCATTTCTACAAGGAGTTGGTTAAGCGTTTGTTCTCTCTCCTCGTTTCCACCGCCTATAAAACCGCTACCCCTTGCCCTTCCGAGGGCATCCAGCTCGTCTATGAAAACTATGCAGGGTGCGTGCTTTCTTGCAGTTTCAAAGAGGTCCCTTACCCTTGCGGCTCCGACACCGACAAACATTTCAACAAAATCGGAACCACTTACGGAGATAAAGGGAACATTTGCTTCTCCCGCTATTGCCTTTGCAAGCAGGGTTTTACCAACACCCGGTTCACCGTATAGGAGAACACCTTTGGGAGGTCTTCCGCCCAGTTTTTTATACTTTTCGGGATTTTTAAGGTAGTCGATAATTTCCTTAACTTCCTCCTTTACCTCATCGATACCGGCAACATCCTTAAAGGTGACGTTGGGTTTTTCGTTTACGTAAACTTTAGCCCTGCTCTTTCCGAAGGTGAAAGCCCTACCGGCTCCTCCTCCACCTCCACCGAGACCGCGGAGCATTAGGAACCAAAGACCGATAAAGAGGAGTATGGGCACCCAACCGAGTAAGGTTCTAAGCCAGGAGTTATCCGATGGAGGTTCTACCCTTACTTTTACATCCTTTTTGAGGAGCTCGTTATAAATTTGGTTGTAATTGGGTGGAGCTACCGTCTTTACAACCTGCCCATCTTTGGTTATTGCTATTATCTCGTTTCCCTTTATGGTTGCCTCTTTTATCTTACCTTCCTCTACCAGTTGGACAAAGGTGCTAAAGGGAGTTTCTACCTTCGTTCTAAGTTCCTGTTCTATCGGTTTTTCCGCAAAGGAGAAAATTATCACAAGAAAACCGAAAATTGCTAACCAGATAAAAATTCCTTTAACGAAGTTGTTCATACACCACCTCCAGAACCTCTTTATTTAAATCTTTTACCGTGAAAAAATTACTGCGTCTAACTCCCGCTATCCATAAAATTTCGTTGGCAAGTGTTATTAAAGGAACTTTATCCCGTAAGGGCTTAGGTATTTTTTCTTTAATAAAAAAATCCTTGAGTTTTACGGGTTTTAAGCGACCAAAAGGGACAAAGCGGTCCCCCTCCCGTCGGTTTCTTACTATGAGCTCCTTAGGAGGCTCTTCAAATTGAAAATACTCCACGTTTTTAGGTTTAGTTTTAAGCTCTTCCCACGAATGGAGTTTTTTCCACTTTGCCCTTACAACCGCATTTAGTTCTTTTATGAAAACCTCTCCTGGAACCTTTAAAGTGTAGGAATATCTAACCTTTCCCTCAAATGGTCTAACTATTAAAAGCCCTTCCCTTTTTAGAAGCTCAAATTTCCCGTCCAAAAGTAGGTAGGTTTTATCCTTTAAAGCAAACTTTCGAAGTTTTTCCAGATTTGAGAAACTCCACGAGGGAAAAATTTCTTTCAAAAACCTTCTCTGCTGGGCTACCGTAAGCTCCTTAAATCGGTCGAGTTTAATTGCATTCCCTTCGAGTAATTCCTTTTTTAGTTCCTCAATATGTTTTTTCCAAAATCTATTTTCCTCATTAAGGATATCAAAAAGCCTCAGCGCTACCTTGGGAAGGGAAGGGTTCAGTTCCTTCAAAAGAGGTATTACCTTGTGCCTTAAAAAGTTCCTCGGAATGGTTATATCGTAGTTGGTTTCGTCCTCAACGTAGTTTATACCTTTTTTGTGGAGATAACTTTTTATTTCCTCCTTTG
>JALSNH010000177.1 GCA_026987085.1 Aquificota bacterium
CTTCCTCGTCGAGGGTTAAAACCTTTCCGTTTTCCATAATAACTTTGCCCCGAGCTATTACCGTTTCGATAGCGCAGGCTTGGGCCGAATAGATTAGCTGGGCGGTAGGGTCGTAGAGGGGCTGGAGCTCGGGTCTTTTAGTATCAACAACGATAATATCCGCATCGTAGTTTTCCTTAATTCGACCCGCCTTTATTCCTACACTTTCAAAGCCGTTGGCGGTGGCAATTTCGAAGGCTTGGACGGAGGTTAAGGCGGTAGGGTCGAGGTTTACACCCTTTTGGAGTTTAACCATTGTTGAAGCTTCCTCGAGCATATTGAGGTTATCGTTGGAGGCGGCCCCGTCGGTTCCGAGGCATACCGTTATACCCCTTTTTACATAGTCGCCAATAGGTGCAACGCCGGAGCCGAGTTTTAGATTACTTTCGGGACAGTGGGCAACCTTTACTTTCGCCTCCGCCACCGCCTCCCTTTCCTCCTCGTCGAGCCAAACCATGTGGGCGGCTATTACTCTTTCCCTTAAAAGGCCGAGATTTTTCATATGCCTAACGGGGGTTGTTTTATATTTCTCCTCAACCTGGGCAAGTTCCCCTTTACTCTCCGCAAGGTGGATATGGTAGGGAACATCGAACTCCTCCGCCAACTCCATAGCTTTGGTTAAGGTCTCCGGCGAGCAGGTATATACCGCATGGGGAGCCACTACGGGAATGATATCTTTGTCACCCTTAAAGTGTTCTACAAATTCTCGAGCCCTTTTAAGGTATTCCTCCGGAGAGGAGGCCACCTTTGTGGGAAAATCCAAAATACCGAACCCCAAACCGGCCCTTATACCGCTCTTTTTAACAATTTCGGCGGTATGTTCTTCAAAAAAGTACATATCGAGGTAAAAGGTGGTTCCCGATTTGACCATTTCGAGAATAGCAAGAGCCACTCCGTCCTTTACAAATTCGGGGGAAACAAACTCTCCTTCGAGTGGCCAAATAACTTTGGTAAGCCAATCCATTAAGGGTAGGTCTGCTCCTATACCCCTAAAGAGGGACATTGCCGCGTGGGTGTGCATATTGGCAAAGGCGGGAGCCACTATTTTGTTGGAGGCATCTATTACCTTTTCGGCAATATATTTTTGAGCCAAATTTTGACCTATTTCCAAAATCTTCCCACCTTTAACGGCTATATCTCCAACAAATTGCCCCCTTTCGGCGTTGGTAATAATCCAACCGTTGGTAATTAGTAGGTCGACCTTTTCCATAAATAGGGCTATTCTCTTTGAAAATAGAAACTTGTAGAGATGGTTTTAAAGAAACTCCTCCCTTACGGTGTAAAGGATTATTACCCCTCCGAAAGTGAAAAATTAACAGACCTATTGGAGGTTGTTGAAAAAGAGCTAAACCTTTGGGGTTATAGCGAAATAGGTTTGCCCCATTTGGAGTTCAAAAAGTTATTTGAAACCACCTTGGGTGAAAGTAAAAGGATTTTTCCCGTAGGAGTTTGGGAAGGTGAAGAGCTCGCTTTAAGGTTCGATTTTACACCCCAAATATTGCGTTTCGTTTTCCACCAAAAGAGGG
This sequence comes from Aquificota bacterium, assembly GCA_026987085.1. Lineage (GTDB taxonomy): Bacteria > Aquificota > Aquificia > Aquificales > QOAS01 > QOAS01. Next base: position 1,566 of record JALSNH010000177.1, read on the forward strand.
AGTTATTTCCTTTAAGGGTCTACTACAAAGGAAAAGTCTTTAAAAAGACCGGGCAACTTTGGGAGGAACCAACTTTAGGTTTTGAACTTGTAGGAGCAAGCGGTGTGGAAGCCGATGCGGAGATTGTAGCCTTAACCTCCCAAATCCTCTCCAAACTGGGTTTAAAAAAACACATTCTTCTATTGGGACACAGAAAAATTTACGACCATTTAGCGGAAAAGTTTGGAAAAGAAACCGTTGAAAGTAAAAACTTTGAAGAACTTCCCAAAGAGTTTTTAAAAGTCTACAACCTTTCAAAAGAGGATTGGAAAAGCTTACCGATACCTAAAGAGGTTGCGGAGGAATTGGAAAAGCTCTATAACCTCCTTAAGGAGTATCAAATAGATGCCGAAATAGGTTTCTTACCAACCTTAACTCCCAAAAGGGATTACTACTCGGGAATTTTCTTTAAGTTCTTAGTTGGAAAAGAGACCGTTGCGGGTGGCGGTAGATACGACAATCTCTTTAAAAGGTTCGGTAAAAACATAACCGCAACCGGC
>JALSNH010000178.1 GCA_026987085.1 Aquificota bacterium
TTGCGTGGCCGAGCTCGTGGAGTGCAATTTTCTTCTTCTCCTTATCGGTGATAACAATCCCTTTCCTTTCGAGACCTATCATAATTCGGTCGATAGCCTCCTCGATTTCCTCCATGGTTATCGCTTCTTTGTTCTTCCTTGCGGCAAGTAGGGCTGCCTCGTTCAGAAGATTTTCAAGGTCGGCACCGGTAAATCCGGGAGTTGCTTTTGCCACAACCCAAAGGTCAACATCGGGTGCAAGCTTTTTATTTTTAGCATGAACCTTTAGAATTTCGTAGCGTCCCTTTATGTCGGGCTTGGGAACGTAGATTTGGCGGTCGAACCTTCCGGGACGGAGCAGAGCCCTATCGAGAATATCGGGTCTGTTTGTCGCACCTATAACAACGATACCGCTGGAGCTGTCAAATCCGTCCATTTCTACGAGCAGTTGGTTAAGCGTTTGTTCTCTCTCCTCGTTTCCGCCGCCTACAAAACCGGCACCCCTTGCCCTTCCGAGGGCATCCAGCTCGTCTATGAAAACTATGCAGGGGGCGTGCTTTCTTGCAGTTTCAAAGAGGTCCCTTACCCTTGCGGCTCCGACACCGACAAACATTTCAACAAAATCGGAACCACTTACGGAGATAAAGGGAACATTTGCTTCTCCCGCTATTGCCTTTGCAAGCAGGGTTTTACCAACACCCGGTTCACCGTATAGGAGAACACCTTTGGGAGGTCTTCCGCCCAGTTTTTTATACTTTTCGGGATTTTTAAGGTAGTCGATAATTTCCTTAACTTCCTCCTTTACCTCATCGATACCGGCAACATCCTTAAAGGTGACGTTGGGTTTTTCGTTTACGTAAACTTTAGCCCTGCTCTTTCCGAAGGTGAAAGCCCTACCGGCTCCTCCTCCACCTCCACCGAGACCGCGGAGCATTAGGAACCAAAGACCGATAAAGAGGAGTATGGGCACCCAACCGAGTAAGGTTCTAAGCCAGGAGTTATCCGATGGAGGTTCTACCCTTACTTTTACATCCTTTTTGAGGAGCTCGTTATAAATTTGGTTGTAATTGGGTGGAGCTACCGTCTTTACAACCTGCCCATCTTTGGTTATTGCTATTATCTCGTTTCCCTTTATGGTTGCCTCTTTTATCTTACCTTCCTCTACCAGTTGGACAAAGGTGCTAAAGGGAGTTTCTACCTTCGTTCTAAGTTCCTGTTCTATCGGTTTTTCCGCAAAGGAGAAAATTATCACAAGAAAACCGAAAATTGCTAACCAGATAAAAATTCCTTTAACGAAGTTGTTCATACACCACCTCCAGAACCTCTTTATTTAAATCTTTTACCGTGAAAAAATTACTGCGTCTAACTCCCACTATCCATAAAATTTCGTTGGCAAGTGTTATTAAAGGAACTTTATCCCGTAAGGGCTTAGGTATTTTTTCTTTAATAAAAAAATCCTTGAGCTTTACGGGTTTTGAGTGGCTAAAGGGAATAAACCGGTCCCCCTCCCGTCGGTTTCTTACTATGAGCTCCTTAGGAGGCTCTTCAAATTGAAAATACTCCACATTTTTAGGTTTGGTTTTAAGCTCTTCCCACGAACGGAGTTTTTTCCACTTTGCCCTTACAACCGCATTTAGTTCTTTTATGTAAATCTCTCCCGGAACCTTTAAAGTGTAGGAATATCTAACCCTTCCCTCAAATGGTCTAACTATTAAAAGGCCTTCCCTTTTTAGGAGTTCGAATCTCCCGTCCAAAAGTAGGTAGGTTTTATCCTTTAAAGCAAACTTTCGAAGTTTTTCCAGATTTGAGAAGCTCCACGAGGGAAAAATTTCTTTCAAAAACCTCCTCTGCTGGGCTACCGTAAGCTCCTTAAACCGGTCGAGTTTAATTGCATTCCCTTCGAGTAATTCCTTTTTTAGTTCCTCAATATGTTTTTTCCAAAATCTGTTTTCCTCGCTGAGGATATCAAAAAGTCTCAGCGCTACCTTTGGGAGGGAAGGGTTTAGTTCCTTCAAAAGAGGTATTACCTTGTGCCTTAAAAAGTTCCTCGGAATGGTTATATCGTAGTTGGTTTCGTCCTCAACGTAGTTTATACCTTTTTTGTGGAGATAACTTTTTA
>JALSNH010000179.1 GCA_026987085.1 Aquificota bacterium
CTCGATGAGGGAGCCTACTTTTACAACCTTCTAAAGGTAACCGACCAAAAATGTGGAAACTTTAAAACCAAGTTTTACGGAGAGCTCGGTCCCAAAGCGGTATGCACCGTAGAGGCAAAAATGAAAGCTACCGAAAATGACGATGTTGTGGTTGAAGATATTATGCGCCTCGTAGGAGAGGAAGCAAAAGGCCTTTCCAAATCGAGGATTATCGCACTTGATGGGGCAAAAGCAGAATTTATCGGAGAAGCCTACGGAGAGGCTCCCAACTCCCGTTGCCATATCGACTGTGCCGAAGTTGTAAAAGGTGAAAACATTCTGCTTAAAAATATTCCGGTTCTTGTTTCCAAAAACGAGACCGCAAAACTTACCCACGAGGCCTCTATAGGAAAGATAGATAAAAAGCAACTTGAAACCTTAATGGCTAAAGGATTAACCGAAGATGAAGCCACCGAGGTGGTTGTTCAAGGTATGCTCCGTTAGGAGTTCTCTTTTTCTTTTTTATCCTTTAAAAGGACCAATTCTTTTAAAAACTTCAACAAAGGTTCTTTTAAATCTTCCCTTTCGAGGGCAAAGGTGATAACGGTTTTCAAATAATCTAACTTGTTGCCTGTATCGAAAACCGCTGCAGAGTCCACTTTAAATGCATAAATAGCCTCCTTTTGTAAAAGGGACCTTATAGCGTCCGTAAGTTGAATTTCTCCACCCTTACCCGGCTTTGTATTTTCAAGCTCTTCTAAAATAGAGGGTGTAAACAGATATCTCCCTACAACAGCAAAATTGGAAGGGGCCTCTTTAGGAGAAGGTTTTTCTACTATATCCTCTATAAGAAAAACTTCATCATCTACCCTTTTTACTTTTGCAATTCCATATTTGGAAACCTCCTTTTTGGGAACCTCAAAGAGGGCTATTACACTTTTTCCAAACTTTTGATGGATAGAAAGCATTTTTTTTACCGTGTTGGTTCCTTTAATAAGGATATCTCCCAAAGAAACAATGAAAGGTTCATTATTGGAAAGTGCCGGTTTAGCCGTTAAAACGGCATGACCCAACCCTTTTTGTTCCTTTTGTCTAATAAAAATAGGATTTATAAGATGGCTGATTTTCCTAACAACATCTAACAGTTCCTTTTTTCCCGCATTCTCCAGATGTTGTTCTAAATCGGGATTTATATCGAAATGGTCCTCTATAGCCCTTTTATGCCTTCCGGTAATAAAAACTATATCAAAGATACCGGCTTCTATTAACTCCTCAACGATATACTGAATTACCGGCTTGTCCACTATAGGGAGCATTTCTTTAGGCATTGCTTTCGTAGCTGGTAAAAATCTGGTTCCCCAACCTGCAACGGGTATTACTGCTCGCATGTAAATTTCTTAAGTGTAATTGGTAAAAGTTGAATGGAGAGACAATCATATTTCATATGAAACTGAGGGTCGGAACCAGAAAAAGTAAATTGGCATTATGGCAAACCAACTTTGTAGTTCATCTGTTAAAACTTTTTGACCCTTCTTTGGAATTTGAAATAGTTCCCATAACAACTAAAGGAGACAAAATTCTAAATTCACCTTTGTCGGTTATAGGTGATAAAGGTCTTTTTACAAAAGAGATAGAGGAAGCATTACTGCGTAAGGAGATAGATTTCGCAGTCCATTCGTTGAAAGATTTACCAACCGAACTTCCAAAGGGATTAACAATTGCAGCTTACACTTTAAGGGATTTTCCCTTCGATGTTTTAGTTTCCAAAAGTGGGAAAAAATTGAAAGAACTTCCCAAAGGTGCCGTTATAGGAACCTCCTCCTTAAGGAGGAAAGCTCAGATAAGAAGGATTCGTCCCGATTTGGAAATAAAAGACATTAGAGGAAATATAGATACTCGTTTAAAAAAGTTAGATGAGGGACTTTACGATGCAATAATACTCGCTCAAAGCTCTTTAGAAAGGCTAAATTTGGAAAAACGTATTACGGAGATTCTCGATTATTTTATTCCGGCGGTAGGTCAGGGTATTATGGCTGTGGAAACTAGGGAAGATGATAATGAACTTATTCAACTCCTAAGAGAGGCTGTGAACGACCCGGCTTCCGAAGCGGAGGCAAAAGCGGAGAGAAGCTTTTTAAAAACTTTAGAAGGTGGTTGTCAGGTACCTATGGGAGCACTTGCCGTTGTAGAAGCAGATGGAAGCCTATTCATAAAAGGCTTTATATCGGATCTTGAAGGAAAAGAATATATTGAAGCCTCCGAACAAGGGCACGCTTTGAAAGCCGAACTTGTAGGGGAAAAACTGGCAAAGAAAATCCTACAAATGGGTGGTGTAAAAATTCTCCACTCCTTAAGGGAACAAGGTTAAAATTTGCTCCCTATGCTGGATTTTTCAAACAAAACGGTATTAATAACCGGTTCCACAAGAGGTATAGGAAGAGCAATAGCCGAAGAGTTTGCCAAATATAAAGCTAACGTAATTATAACTGGTCGAGTAGAGGATAAAGCAAAAGAAGTTGCTGATAAATTGGCTCAAACTTATGGAGTTAAAACTTTAGGAGTTGGAATAGATTTAGCCGAACCTTCCTCCGTAGAGGAAGCTTTTAAAAAGATTAACGAACATTTTGAGGGAGTTGATATTCTTGTTAACAATGCGGGAATTACAAAGGATACCCTTTTTATTCGCATGAAATTGGAAGATTGGGAGGAAGTTTTAAAAGTAAATTTAACGGGAACCTTCTTAGTAACTAAACAGGTTGTTAGATATATGACCAAAAAAAGATGGGGAAGAATAATAAACATCACTTCGGTCGTAGGATTTACAGGTAATGTCGGTCAGGTGAATTATTCCACAACAAAGGCGGGTTTGATAGGCCTTACGAAATCTTTGGCTAAGGAGTTGGCTCCAAGAAATGTTTTGGTTAATGCGGTAGCTCCCGGTTTTATAGAAACCGATATGACCGAAGTGTTGAAAGAGGAAATAAAGGAACACTATAAAAAACAAATTCCACTAGGACGGTTTGGAAAACCCGAGGAGGTTGCACGTGTAGTTTTATTTTTAGCATCTCCAATGGCCGATTACATAACGGGAGAAGTAATCCACGTTAATGGAGGTATGTATTAAATTTCCGCGCTTCGCGCGGCTTTTAAAGCCAACTTTTAAGTTTTGACGCCCAGGGTGTATAAACAAAAGACCTCGGATTTTCTGTAGGTTTTCCGAGGAGCCAACCTTGTACAAAATCCACTCCCAGTTCATAAACGGTTCTCAACTCTTCGGGTTTCTCAACGCCTTCCGCAACAACAAGCATATTGTTTGAATGCGCTAAATTAATTAGATATCTCGTTATATCCCTTTTAACTTTGTTTTTATGAATTTCCCTAATAAAGGCCATATCAATTTTTATAATGTCCGGCAAGATTTCCAAAAATCTAAATAGAGAATCTTCACCTGTTCCAATATCGTCTAAAGCTATCATAATTCCTAATTTCCTCCATTCGCTAACTAAAACTTTTAATTTTGAAATATCAAAACCGCTGTATTCGGTAATCTCTACAACAATTTCCTGGGGAGATATTTTGTATGTACTTAGAAGTTCAAAAAGTTTGTCTGAAGCCTCTCTGACATTCTGTAAAGATTCGGGAAAGAAATTTAAAAATAGTTTGATATTGGAAGGAATCTCTTCTTTCTTTTTTTTAAGAGCCTTTTCCCTACAGGCCCAATCTA
>JALSNH010000180.1 GCA_026987085.1 Aquificota bacterium
AAAATCATAAATCCACCTTTTTTTAGATTTTTCTTACAATTTTGAGCAAAAAATCGGTGAAACTTTGTTCCATCTTTCCCACCGAAAAGGGCTATATGATTCTCATTTAAAACTTCGGGAGGAATTTTTCCTCTATCTTTTAGCGCTATATAGGGAGGATTTGAAACTATAAAATCGAATTTTTCATTCAATTTAGGGCAGATTTTAAAAATATCTCCCTCTATAAGGTTAAAACGGTTTTCAACCTTATAAAGTTTCACATTTTCTTCGGTATTTTTTACCGCTACCGGGTCTATCTCTATCCCGACCATTTGAAGGTTTGGAAACTCCAAAAGCAGGTTTATGGAAATGCACCCTGTTCCGGTTCCTATTTCAAAACCTTTTATAGGTTTGTTTAAATCAAATTTTTCCTTTATAAAGTTTATGGTAGTTTCCACCAGCAATTCGGTTGCGGGGCGGGGAGCTAAAACTTTTGGAAAAACTTTAAAGGTTCTTCCTAGACAATCCCATTCTCCTAAAAGGTGGGGAACGGAAACTCTTTCTTTGCACCGTTTTTGTAAAAGTTGCTCCAACTTTTGGGAGTTTCGAAATATTTCATTTTCCTTTAAAGGTAAAATTGATGGCTCCAATCCCTGCAAGTAGGCTATTAAAAATATACAGTCGGAGTGGTAGGTTTCTATACCGCACTCTTTGAGTTTCTTAAAGCAGAAATTTAAAGCCTCTTTCAGTTTCATAGGAAACCAAATGGAAAGTTTAATCTACTTTTGGGTGAGGAAACTTTAAATTTTTCCTCCTTGTTATGGATAGAAAAGAAATTTCAACAGGGAAGGTAGTGATAGTGGGTAGACCCAACGTGGGAAAATCTACCCTTTTCAATAAGCTGGTGGGTAAGAGAAAATCCGTAGTGGATGACAAGCCGGGAGTCACAAGGGACAAATTAGAGGATTTTGCAAAGTGGCAGGATAAGATTTTCCGTCTGGTTGATACGGGCGGTTTAATGCCGGGCGAGGAGGATTTTTTTAATCCCAAAATTAGGGAGCAAGTTGAAAAGGAACTCCCCTCGGCGGATGCGATTTTATTCGTTGTCGACGGAAGGGAAGGTTTAACCTCACTCGATGAGGAGATAGCGAATATGCTCCTTCCCTATAAGGACAAAGTTTATGTTGTAATCAATAAGGTTGACAGTAAAAAGGCGGAAGAGAATGTTTACGAGTTTTACAAGTTCCCTTTTAAAGGTTATTATCCGGTTTCTTCCATTCACGGGACCGGTTTGGCCGAACTTTTGGAGGATATTACAAAAGAGATAAAAACCGAAACCAGAGAAAAGGAAAAAGAACTAAAGGAGGAATTAAAAGATATTCCAAAAGTAGCTTTAGTAGGAAGACCCAATGTTGGAAAATCGTCGTTATTTAACCGCATAGTGGGGGAGGAGAGAACGATAGTTTCTCCTATTGCGGGAACTACGGTAGACGCAATAGACACTTTGGTAGAAAGGAACGGTAAAAAGTATCTCTTTATAGATACCGCCGGCGTTAGGAGACCTTCAAATGTGGATTATGGAACCGAGTTTTTTGCCGTTAATAGAACCTTAAACGCTATAGACCGCTCCGATATAGCGGTTTTGGTAATAGACGGCAAGGAGGGGGTGACCCATCAAGACCAACGGCTTGCCGGTCTCGTATCCCGAAGGGGTAAAGGTTTAGTAATAGATGTAAATAAGGCCGACCTTCTGCCGGTTCCACCCGACGAAGCGGAAAGGCAGATAAAAAGAAAACTGTTTTTTGTGGACTATGCACCGGTAGTATTTACGGTTGCTACCACCGGTGAAGGTATCGATAACCTCTTTTCCGCCATAGACCTTGTTTGGAAGGATTACAACAAACAGCATAAGACTTCCTACATTAATAACTGTATAAGGAAGATTGTTAGAGAGAATCCACCTCCTCACTATAGAGGGAAACCTACAAAAATCTATTACGCTTTTCAAAAGAAAACCCGTCCTCCTACAGTTGTTGTTATCACCAACCGTTTAAAGGGTTGGAAAGAACATTACAAAAAGTTCTTTATCCGCCGCCTTAGGGAGTGTTTAAATATCCATTACGCACCTTTGGTGTTGGAAATTGAGGAAAGAACCGAAGAAGGTTAGGTTAAAACCTCCTCTCCCTTTTGGGTCTTTTCGAGCCACTTTAAAGCCCTTTCGAGGTTTTCGGGATTACCTAAAAGGATTAAAACATCTTCGCCGTGAAGGATTGTTCCACCGTGAATGTTAAGGTCGAGAGACCCGTCAGGGTGTTTAATAGCAACAACTGAAACGCCGAACCTCTTTCTGAGGTCGAGGTCCAGTAAAGTTTTTCCCTCCAAGGGGGAACCTTTTAAAATTTCAAACTCCGAAAGGTCTATTTCGCTCTCTTCACCGAAAGCGATTTTTTCAAGGATATTTGCCACTACAAAGGTATGGGGGTGGAATATTAAGGCCGCTATTCGACCGGCTATAATGTGGTCGGGAACTACAACGTGGTTGGCTCCGAGTTCTCTAAGTTTCATGGCGGTTTCGTAGCTTCTTGCTATACCGATAATTTCGAAATTCTCCTTATCGGGTCTAAGCAAACGGGCGGTAACAATTATCGAAATATTTTTGGCTTCATCTATATAGGCGGATATTAAACCTCTTGCCTTTTTAATATTTGCCAGGTGAAGTGTCGATTTTTTATAAGGTTTTCCTATAACAAAATACTTAATATGTTCCAATTCAAGTTCCTTTTTTATATTTTCGTTCTCTTCCTCAAGAATTAGAACTACTTTAAAACCTCTATCTTTTAAGAATCTAACCAACTCTTTTGAAATGTTGTTGTAGCCAACTACTATATAGTGGCCTTTTAATTGTTGAATCTCTTTTAACATCTTCCACTCCCTGTAAATGCTAAGAATATCCTCTTTAAAAAAGAGTTCGGCCAAAACTCCTGTTGCGTAAAAGAAGGCAGTTATACCGGCAAAATCGAGAAAAATGGTAAATAGCCGGCCTGCGGAATCCATTTCAATGATTTCTCCGTAGCCTATTGTTGAAACACCTATAAAGGTTTGGTAAAAGGCTATGAGTGGTGGGAAATGTTCTATGGCCATATAGCCGACGGTTCCAAAATAGTGAACAAGAATAATAATTATCAAAGGTTCCCTCAAGCGGGTTAAAAGTTGAAAAAATCTCTTTTCGAGGAATTTTAATCTGTCAACTTCCTGATAGCGGTAGGCTACTTCTCTTTTTCTTAATCTCTTTAACCATGTTCGAAATTTCCTTTTCAAAATTTCTCCTCGTGTTAACATCCTTTAAATTGAAAACTATTTAAGGAACTTTTTTTCAAATTTAAATACCTTTTGCTGTTGGAAACTTAAATTCCCTTTGGAGGAAAAATGCAAAAAAGACCATTGATAGTTATAGGTGGACCGACCGGTGTAGGAAAAACGGAACTTTCGCTCCTATTGGCGGAGAAAATTGGAGGAGAAATTATTAGTGCCGACTCTATGGCGGTTTACAAAAAAATGGATATTGGAACGGCAAAACCTTCTTTTGAGGATAGACAACGTATAAAGCACTATCTTATTGATGTTGTAGAACCTGATAAAACTTTTTCGATTAAGCAATTTATAGATTTGGCCGATAAAGCGGTTGAGGAGATTTGGAGTAAAGGAAAGGTTCCCATCGTTGTGGGGGGAACCTATATGTATATACATCCTTTTTTATATGGATTAGCTGAAACTCCTCCCGGCGATTGGAATTTAAGGGAAAAGCTCTACCAAAGAGCGGAAAGGGAAGGAAAGGAGAAACTTTGGAAGGAACTTTTAAAAATAGACCCCAAATACGCTTCTAAAATCCATCAAAACGACCTTAGAAGGATTGTTAGAGCTTTAGAAGTTTACCACCTAACGGGGAAACCTTATTCTTCATTCCACACCAATTGGGAAACTTTAAAACCGAGATACCTCTACCTGGGAGTTTTTCTATACAGACCTTGGGAAGAACAGTATAGGAGGATAGTAAACCGTGTTTGGGATATGGTAAGGAACGGTCTGTTGGGGGAAATTTTAGCATTAATCCGTGAAGGGTTTAGGGAAGCTATTACCTCTCCTCAAGCAATAGATTACAAGGAGTTTATTCCCTACTTTGAAGGAGAAAAAACTCTTGTGGAGTGTATTGAAGATACTATTAAACATACAAAGGAACAAGCAAAAAGACAGCTTAGGTGGTTTAAAAGATACAACAATTGGCTTAAATTGGATTTAAGTTCTATTCCGACGAATAAAGCGGTAGAAATAATTTGGCAAAATTACTTAAAAAAGTTCGATGGAAAGAATTTTGGAACTTAAAGGGGTAAAAAAAAGATATGGCAATGTTGAGGTTTTAAAAGGGATAAATTTGACCCTTAAAAGGGGTGATTTTGTCGCTATTTTGGGCCCTTCCGGAAGCGGAAAATCGACACTTCTCCACATAGCAGGGGGGCTCGACACACCCACCGAAGGTGGGGTTTACCTCTTTGGTAAAAGGATAGATAATCTTCGTGAAGCCGAAAGGGACCGATACCGTAAAGGTAAAGTTGCCTTCATTTTTCAATTTCACTACCTGCTTGAGGACTTTACCGTATTTGAAAACCTCACCCTTTTTGGAGAGCTTTTAGGTATACCCAACACCAAAGAGAGGGCGGAAGAAATTTTAAAGTTCCTAAAGTTGGAGCACAGAAAAGATTACAAACCCTACCTCTTATCGGGTGGGGAGAGGCAGAGAGTTTCCATAGGTAGGGCCCTTATAAGCGGGGCCCCGCTTATTTTGGCAGACGAACCGACCGGAAACCTCGACAGTAAACAGTCGGAGGAGATTTTTGAATACTTTAAGGAGATAAATAGAAGGGGAACTACCTTTTTGGTGGTAACCCACAACCAGAAATTGTTAAAATATTTCAATAGGGTCTATCATATTCGCGACGGGGTTTTGACTGATTAAGCTCCGAGCCTTCCTTAGCGGATGCAACCTAGATTAAAAGTTAGTAGTCTAAAGTAGGAGGAGAGGTTGGCATGTTTGATAGATTTACCGATAAGGCAAGACAAATTATATTGAAAGCTAAAGA
>JALSNH010000181.1 GCA_026987085.1 Aquificota bacterium
CGCTTCTTTTATTAAGAGAATTAAACTTTCTTTGTAAAAAAATTCAAAAAGAGCAGAAAAAATTAATAGAAATCCAATTATAAGAAAAAATAACCTCATTAAAACAGCAATTATAGAAGAGCTATTCCTTACGGTTTTGAGGTACCAATATAATTTGTTCATTAGGTTTTATATAGAAAAGATAATCCCGTATGAAAGCTTCCAAAGTTTCATTTTTAGCTACTATTAAACTGTCATATTGATCCTTTAACTTTCGATTTTTTTCCTCTTCCTTTTTTAACAAAACTTTTAGATTCCGAATACTTTTTTTGTAAACTTCAATAGTTGAAAAATTAAAACTCCCCCAAAGGGTGTTTTTAAAAAAGTAAAAAACTGAAAAAAGAAAAAAAAGTATTATTAACAAATCCAAAATACGCCTCTCCATTAACCTATTAAATTTTCCTATGAAAGTTAAAGCCTTTAAATGGACTCCTGGTAAGTTAAAAGTTTTAAATCAACTAAAGCTCCCTCAACAAGAGGAATGGTTAACCTTAACAACCTATCAAGATGTAGCTTTAGCAATAAAAGATATGATTGTTAGGGGAGCTCCCGCTATAGGTTGTGTTGCAGCTTACGGTTTTGTTTTAGGGGTTAAATACAACAAAGAGAATCCTCAAAAGGTATATGAAACTCTTAAAAATACCCGTCCAACAGCTGTAAACCTTTTTTGGGCCCTTGAAAGGATGTATGAAGCTCTAAAACTTGGCAAAGATATAGAAGGGGAAGCTGAAACTATAGAAAAGGAAGATTTCGAAATTAATCTAAAAATAGGTGAAGAAGGAAGTAAATTAATTCCCCAAGAGGCTAAAATATTAACCCACTGTAATACGGGTGCTTTGGCAACAGCAGGGTGGGGTACCGCCTTAGGCGTTATAAGGAGTTCGTACAAACAAGGAAAAAAAATCTTTGTATGGGTCGATGAAACTAGACCCTATCTTCAAGGGGCCCGTTTAACAGCTTGGGAACTTTTAAAAGAGGGGATTCCCCACAAAATAATTACCGACAATACAGCAGGATTTTTGATGCGGTTAAAAGAGGTAAATGCGGTTATTGTAGGAGCTGACAGAATAACTGCAAATGGCGATGTTGCCAACAAAATTGGCACCTACTCTTTAGCAGTTTTAGCTAAAGAGCACAATATACCTTTTTATGTTGCGGCTCCAACTTCGACCTTCGATTTAAATTTGCAGAAAGGGGAAGAAATACCTATAGAAGAGCGTTCGGCAGATGAGGTGAAAAATTGTTTTGGATGCTATATAGCTCCTGAGAAAAGTGATGCATTACATTTAGCTTTTGATATAACCCCAGCAGAGTTAATTACCGCTATTATTACCGAGCGAGGAATTATTAACAAACCGAACAAGGAAAAAATAATGAAAATTGTTGGATTTATTTAAATATTTTTTTAATCGCTCCAGGGGGCGTAGCTCAGCAGGATAGAGCGCGGGGCTCCGGACCCCGAGGTCGCGGGTTCAAATCCCGCCGCCCCCATTCAACAATTGGAGGGTTTTTTGCATATTTAACAGTTCTTTCAAAGTTTCATAAAGTTCCTTAACGGGCAGACCCATAACGGTAAAGTAATCCCCTCTTAGCTCCTCGATGAAAATAGCTCCGTATCCTTGAATACCGTAAGCTCCAGCCTTATCTAAAGGCTCCCCTGTTGATATATACCAATCAATTTCTTTTTCAGTTAGAGGTTTAAATTTGACTTCAGTTTTTGAAAGGGTTAATTTTCTAGAAACTTTCAAAGGCTTTCTATAGATAACTGCTAATGCCGTATAAACTGTATGCCATCTATTCGATAGATATTTCAAAAATTTTTTAGCCTCTTTAGCGTTTTTGGGTTTGCCTAAAAATTGTCCATTAACAAAAACTGCCGTATCGGAAGCTATTACTAAAAGTTCCTTTGTTTTAAACGGTTTTAACCTTTTGTAAACCCACTTAGCTTTTTTCAGAGCATTTGTTTTAACATCAAAGGGTGTTTTAGGAACTATTTCCTTAACCCTTGGAGGGTATACTTCAAAACTTTTTAAACCTATAAGGTTTAAAATTTCCCTTCTTCTAGGTGAGGAAGATGCCAGTATTATCCTCATAGCATAGCTCCCTTTGCACAATTATCAGTGCAAAAATTTAATATTGTTGGAATGGAAACGATAACCCTAAAAGGTAAAAAGTTCGAACTACTAATTCCCAAGACGGGAATTAAACAAAGGATTGAAGAACTAGCCGAGGAAATTAACCGATTTTTTCCACCCGATGAGGAACTTGTTGTAGTCGGTCTCCTAAAAGGGAGCTTTATATTTGTTTCCGACCTTGTAAGGGAACTAAATAGAAACCTCTACGTTGACTTCATAGCGGCCGGAAGCTACATAGGAACCGAAAGTAGCGGAAATGTGGAAATTAAAAAAGACCTCGAAATGGATATTAAAGGAAAAAATGTCCTTTTGGTGGACGATATTCTCGATACGGGAAGGACCTTTAAAAAGGTTTTGGAACTTCTAAAACTTAGAGAACCTCTAAGGTTAAAAACCTGCGTTCTTTTGGATAAACCTGAGCGGAGAGTTGTAGATATAGAAGCCGACTTCGTCGGTTTTAAAATTCCAGACCGCTTTGTGGTGGGATACGGTCTCGATTGGGACGAGCTCGGTCGCCATTTTAAACATATCTATGCAATGGTTGAATAAGAAAAGATAATTGTATCCTATACTTGTTTTATTTGTGAAAACCTTTTTCAGTTCTTGTGGAAAGAATTTGTTGAACTTGCTCTTGTGAAAGAATCTGAGATTTGTAGGTCTCTTTATAAAGAAAATCTTTACAGTTATGTTTCGTTTAGCCCTTGATGCTATGGGAGGAGATTACGCTCCCCTACAAATTGTGAGGGGAGGTATCTTGGCCCTTAAAGAGTTCCCTAATTTGTTTGTTTACTTTGTAGGTGATAAAAAAGAGATAGAACCTATTTTGGAACCTTTTAAAGAAGAGCTTTCCGGTAGGTTCGAAATTGTAGATGCTCCCGAAAAGATTGAGATGAACGAGCCTCCATCGAAGGTTTTGAAAAAGAAAAATTCCTCCCTATATGTAGCCGGAAAGCTAGTAAGGGAAGGCAAAGCTGACGCGCTCGTATCGGCGGGAAATACTGGGGCGGTTTTGGCGGTCGGTAAATTTGTTATTGGAGCCATAAAGGAACTGGAAAGGCCAGCAATCGGTGTTGCTTTTCCCAATCCTAAAGGCCAAACGGTTTTGCTCGATGTTGGAGCTAATGTAGATGTAAAACCGCGCCACCTCGTGCAGTTTGCTGTAATAGGCCATACCTATGCGGAGGAAATATTGGGCATAAAAAATCCCCGCATAGGTATTCTTTCCATAGGAGAGGAAGAGGGAAAAGGAAATGAGTTGGTTAAAGAGACCTATCCGCTTCTAAAGGAGACAAAACTAAACTTTTTGGGAAATGCCGAAGGTAGGGATATATTCAACGGTCAATTCGATGTGGTAGTTTGCGACGGTTTTGTCGGAAATGTTGTTTTGAAGTCGGCCGAAAGTTTGGGCTTCACCATTCTCAATATGATTAAGGAAGAAATAAGGAAAAGTTTTTGGGCAAAACTGGGTGCCCTGTTGATGCAGAGGGCATTTAGAAAACTAAAACAAAAAGCCGATTTTGCCGAATACGGGGGAATACCTCTTTTAGGTGCCAAAGCGCCGGTAATTATTACCCACGGTCGGGCCAATGCAAAGGCCATAAGAAATGCTGTAAAAGCGGCTATGGATTTTTATACCCACCACTTTAACGATGTTTTAAGGAAAAACCTTATAGAACTAAGCGGAGAGGTTTTGCAAAAAGGTAAAAATAACAAAAATGTTTAACCTTCTTTCCTTGGCTTTTTTAAATCCTCACTTTTGAGGATAAAGGTGACAGGCCCATCATTTTCAATATAAACCTTCATATCGGCACCAAAGATACCGGTTTCCACTTTTAAATTTTTCTCCCGAAGGGCTTTTATAAATTTTTCATAAAGCTCTTTAGCCCTTTCGGGACGTTCCGACCTATCAAAGGAGGGTCTTCTACCCTTCCTCAAGGAGGCGGGTAGGGTAAATTGGGACACTACAAGGATCTCACCATTTATATCGACCACCGAACGGTCAAAATCTTTTTTCCCATCCTCCGAAGGGAAAATTCTTAAGTTAACGATTTTCTCTACAAGAAGGTTTATATCCTCCTCCGTATCGCCCTTTTCCACTCCCAAAAGGATATTTAAACCCCGACCTATCCCACCGACAGTTTTGCCATCAACTTCGACCCACGAACGGGAAACTCTTTGCAACAATGCAATCATAGAGATGGTATAGATTAAAAGCTTTTGAAGTGCGAAAGATAGCTATATCTTTGGGAGACCCTGCCGGTATCTCCTACGAGTGCATTGTAAAAGCAACGGAAGCCTTCGAAGGTGATAAAGCCTATATCCTCTACGGGGAGGAGGTTGTTTTAAAGTACGCCATCGACAGGTTCAATCAAAACTTTTCCTACAGACGGGTAAGGGATATATCCCAAGTAAAGGAGCCGGGTATCTACCTTATAAGCCTCGATAGGGTAAAAGGTGTTTTAGGTATAAAACCCTCCGAAACGGCGGGATTTATCGCCGTCACCTATTTAGGAAGAATGTCGGCCGATGTTCTACGGGGTGAGATAGACGCTATAGTGACCCTTCCTATAAGCAAATATTGGGCAAAGAAAGGTGGCAAATTTGTATTTCCCGGCCAGACCGAGTTTGTAGCCTTTTTCCAGAGGGTTAAAAATTTCGCGATGATGCTTTATTCCGACCAACTCAAGGTAGTTTTGCAGACTATCCATATCCCTCTAAAGGAAGTTCCTAAAGAGATAACCAAAGAGGGTATCGTTGAAAAATTAAAACTTATCCATTCGGAGTTTAAAAGATTTTTTCAAAAGGAACCAAAAATTGGAGTTTTAGGCTTAAATCCCCACGCGGGTGAAAATGGAGATATAGGAACCGAGGAGGTTGAAATAATAGAGCCGGCCATTAAGGAGGCTCAAGAAGTAGGTATAAACGCCGATGGTCCGTTAATCCCCGATATAGCTTTTATCGGGCAATTCAGAAGTAAATACGACCTATTTTTGGCAATGTATCATGACCAAGGTTTAATTCCTTTCAAAATGTTGGCATTTGACAGGGGGGTAAATACAACCCTCGGTCTACCTATACCGAGAACCTCCCCCGACCACGGCACAGCTTTCGATATAGCTTGGAAAGGTTTATGCAATCCACTATCCACAATAGAAGCTATAAAACTGGCAAATCAACTTTCCAAGTTCGCCGATAAAGAAAAAATCCTCAATTTGAAAGCTTAAGCCTTCCCTTTTAAAGGTTTTGAATTTATTCGACCGACAACGACAATTAAACCTTTAATGAAAAAGGGCGGTATAGTTGTTATAAATTTCGGCTCCCAATACGTCCAGCTGATAGCCCGGAGGGTCAGAGAGCTAAACGTATACAGTGAAATTTTACCTTGGGATACACCTATAGAAGAGATATTAAAAAGGGAACCCAAAGGGATAATTTTTAGCGGAGGACCCGCATCGGTTTACGCCAAAGATGCACCTCTACCTTCGGAGGAGATATATAAAACCGGATTACCCATTTTGGGAATTTGCTACGGGCTTCAGGTTTTGGCCCACCAGCTCGGCGGTAAGGTGGCGCCCGCCGATAAGCACGAATATGGAAGGGCTACTTTAAAGGTCCTAAAAGAGGACAAAATTTTTAAAAACCTTCCCAAGGAGTTTCAGGTATGGATGTCCCACGCCGATAAGGTGGTGGAACTACCCGAAGGCTTTGAAACTTTGGCGGTTTCCGACAACGCCCCCCACGCCGCCGTCGCCGACCTAAAGAGAAACTACTACGGCGTTCAGTTCCACCCCGAGGTAACCCACACCCAATACGGAACCGACATAATAGTCAACTTCGTATTTGAGGTTTGCGGAGCCGAGAAAAACTGGTTTATGGAAAACTTCGTCGAGGAAGAAATCAAAAAAATTAGGGAAACAGTAAGAAATAAAAAAGTAATAGCCGCCCTATCGGGCGGGGTCGATTCGACCGTAGCCGCCGTTTTAACCTACAAAGCCATTGGAAACCAGCTTATACCGATATTTATCGACCACGGCCTCTTAAGGGAGGGTGAAAGGGAAGAGGTTGAAAGGGCTTTAAAAGGCCTCGGTCTTCCCTTAAGGGTTATAGATGCCTCCGAAATATTCCTTTCGAGGCTCGAAGGTGTTGAAGACCCCGAAGAGAAAAGAAAAATAATAGGCCATACCTTTATAGAGGTCTTTGAAAAAGAAGCGAAAAAATACCCCGATGTGGAATTTTTGCTCCAAGGAACGCTTTATCCGGACGTAATAGAGAGCGCCGGCGTTAAAGGTGCGGCAAAGATAAAGAGCCACCACAACGTAGGCGGCCTCCCTGAAAGGATGAACTTAAAACTTTTGGAACCTTTAAGGGAGCTTTTCAAAGATGAGGTGCGCCAACTAGGAAAAATTTTAGGAATCCCCGACGAGATACTTCAAAGGCACCCATTCCCCGGCCCCGGTTTGGCTATAAGAATTTTGGGACCCGTAAATAAGGAGGATTTAAACCTCCTCCGAAAGGCGGACAAAATCTTTATAGAGGAACTCAAAAGGTGGGGACTCTACAACAAAGTATGGCAGGCCTTTGCGGTTCTTTTGCCGGTTAAAACGGTCGGAGTAATGGGGGATGTAAGAACCTACGAGAGGGTTGTAGCCCTAAGGGCGGTGGACAGCTCCGACGGAATGACCGCCGACTGGAGCCGCCTACCCTACGATTTTCTGGACCACGTAATGAGAAGAATAATTAACGAGGTAAGGGGTATAAACCGGGTCGTTTACGATATTACTTCCAAACCGCCCGGAACCATCGAGTGGGAGTAAATTTTCCTTTTACCTTTTTACGTTTCAAATAGAAAAGAAACCACAAAAAGTTTAGAGCTTTTCAACAACCTCTAAAAGATTTTGGATTACATAATTTACCTCTTTGTCGGTCAAAGATGGATACATAGGTAACGCAAAAAGTTCATTTTTTAATTTTTCGGCAAAAGGAGTAGGAAAGTGCTCCGCTCCTCTAAGTTCATGCAAAAGGTAGGAATAGTAAACTTTCGTAGAAATTCCCCTATCCTGAAGTTCCCTAATAATTAGGTCCCGCTGGGAATGACGTAAACTGTAAACGTGGTAAACGTGATAACCCCTCTCCCTTTGAAATCCAAACAAGCCCTTGAAATTTTCACTGTATTTTTTAGCAATAGCCCGCCTTCGGCGGGTATTTTCTTCTATTCTCCTTAACGAATGGAGCCCCACCGCACTTTGGAATTCCGAAAGCCTAAAGTTAAAGGCCGGCTCCTCACCAAAATCGAGAAGCTGTTTAACCCTTTTGACCAAATAGATATTTTTTACCGCAACAGCCCCGCCCTCACCCATAGCGACATTTTTTGTTGCATAAAAACTGAACGCTGCAATATCACCCCAAGCTCCCGCCTTTATTCCTTCGTAATGGGCACCATGGGCCTGGGCTGCATCTTCCAGGACGTAAGCACCATACTTTTGGGCAAGTTCAGTAAGAGAAGGCATATCGGCCATATTTCCGAACAAATGAACGGGCAAAATAGCGGCAACATCGTAGCGCTTTAAAGCATCCTCCAACTGATTAATATCCAGCGTGTAGGTTTCATCTACATCCAAAACTAGTGGTTTTCCTCCAGCCAAAATTACCGCATCTATTGTTGCCATAAAACTTAAAGCGGGAACTATTACATATCTACCTTCTACATTTAAAGCCCGAAGGGAAACATATAGTGCCGTTGTTCCCGAATTTACCGTTTTAACCAATTCCACACCTAGGAAATTTTTAAATTCCTCCTCAAATAGGTGTGTATATTTACCTCTTGTTAACCTTCCACTGCTTATTATTTCATTTAAACTTTCCACAACCTCATCGGTAATACCATCAAACCGAAAAAAGGGAACCTGCATTAAGCGATATTTATGGTAAAAAAACATCTATTTTTAGAGTTGAATTTTATTGTCCTTTAGGAAAAAGACCCTTCAAAATTGCCCAAATGGGAAAATAAACTCCTTATGACCTACAAAGTAATAGTTACCGACCCTATAGCGGAAGAAGGTATAAAAATACTTAAAAGTGACCCAGATATAGAACTCGATTACCGACCTGAAATTCCCTTCGAGGAGCTATTAGAAATTATAGAAAATTACCACGCAATTATTACTAGAAGTAGAACGCCGGTTAATAAAGAACTCCTCGATAGGGCCAAAAACCTAAAGGTAGTAGGCAGAGCAGGAGTTGGTGTCGATAACGTTGACCTTGAAGAGTGTTCCAAAAGGGGCATTCTCGTAGTAAATACCCCCGGAGCTAACACATTAGGGGCAACCGAACTGACCCTTATGCACATGCTTACCATTATGAGAAACGGCCACAAAGCCCACCAGTCGGTAGCTGAAGGAAGATGGGAACGGAAAAAATTTATGGGCGAAGAACTTTTCGGTAAGAAGCTCGGAATTATAGGCCTTGGAAATATAGGCTCCCAAGTTGCCATAAGGGCCAAAGCTTTCGGCATGGAAGTTTACGCCTACGACCCTTATATACCGGTTGAAAAGGCGGAAAGACTCGGCGTTAAGTTGGTCGACAACCTCGACGATATGCTAAAAGAGGTTGATGTTCTAACCGTTCATGCACCACTTACCGAAGAGACCCTCAATATGGTTTCCAAAAGGGAATTGGACCTCATGAAGGACGGAGTCTATATAGTAAACTGCGCAAGGGGTGGAATTATCAATCAAGAAGACCTCGTAGAGGTAGCAAAAAGCGGAAAAATCAAAGGTATAGCCCTCGATGTATTTAAACCGGAGCCACCTCCGAGGGATTTTATAGAAAATCTCCTCCAACTTTGGGAGGAGGGAAAAATTAACCTTTCGCTCTCACCCCATATAGGTGCAAATACCAAGGAATCACAAGCAAACGTTGCCATTATGGTTGCCCAGCAGGTTATAAAAGCCCTAAAAGGAGAAACTCCCGAACATGTCGTAAATGCACCGTTCCCCGACCTGTCGGCTCTCGGTTTAATAAAGCCGGTTCTCGATTTGGCGGAAAAAATGGGACAGTTCATTGTTCAGTGGGCCGGCATCCATCCCAGGGAGGTAAAAGTCGAAGTTTACGGCGACATAGCTGAGCATATAAAACCGATATCGGCGGCGGTTCTCAGCGGTATTTTAAAAGAGACCGTCGATTATCCGGTCAATATCTTGAACGCACCTTTCCTGGCAAAGGAAAAGGGTATTAAGGTAGAGGAAATTTTTAGCGAAGATAGCCCCGACTTTAAACATCTTGTCAAAGTTACCGTTTACACCGATCAAGGTAAACGGAGTGTTGCAGGTAGCGTTTTGGAAGGGTATCTCCCGAGGTTTGTTCAAATCGATAACTTTAAGGTTTATGTAGAACCGGAAGGTGTTCTCCTTGTCTTTGAAAACAGGGACCTTCCCGGCGTTATAGGAAAAATAGGAAATATCTTGGGAAGATTTAACGTTAATATTGCCGGCTTCAAACTTGGAAGGGAGAAAAAAGGTGGAAGGGCTTTAGGTATTTTAAACTTAGATGAACCTGCACCCGAAGAGGCCTTGGAACTCCTAAGGCAAATTCCCGAAATAATCTTCCTAAAACAGATAAAACTTTAACTTTTCAATTCTCTTTTTGGGCTTCTAAACTTTTATTTCCTACAATGGATAGGGAGTTTTTTAGAAGAACCCTTTGGGGGCTTTGGTTTTTAACCTTCCTCGATGTGGCTCTGTGGATATTTAAAATCCAAACGGCGGTGTTTTTTACCGTTTTTATCCTGATACCGCTCTGGACATTTTGGATCTGGCTAAACCCCTATTTGGAAGATAAAAAAGAGGAAACTTAAAAATCCCTCTCGGTGAATTTTTCCTTTAAACTTCCGAAGGAGCTTTTTCTCTTAAAACCTCTATTCGGTTTCTTTTTAAACCTACCTTTAGCGCTCTTTTTAGAGGTTCCGTCGACAGGTCTTTCAGAGAGATTTATAAACCTAAAAGTGTCTTTCGCTATTTTTCTCACCCTTTGGAGTTTGTCATCTTCCCTATCGGAACTAAAGGAGATGGCTACACCTTCCTTTCCCGCCCTTCCGGTTCGGCCGATGCGGTGGATGTAGCTCTCCGCATCTTGGGGGAGCTTGTAGTTGAATACCGCATCGAGGTCCTCAATATCGAGACCGCGGGCCGCCACATCGGTAGCAACAAGCAGATTCAAGCGCCCGCTTCTGAAATCCCTTAAAACCTTCTCTCTTCTGCTTTGAGAATAATCACCGTGAATGGCGGAAACCCTAAAGCCGGCCTCTCTAAGTTTTTTGGCGAGTCTATCCGCCTCAACCTTTGTTTGGGTAAAAACTATAGCCTTCTTAAAGGGGGTTTCTTCAAGTTTCTCCAAAAAGGTTTGGTAAAGTTCACTTTCCCCTACACGGTAGACGGTCTGTTTTATCTTTTCCACCGTAGGTTTTTCCGGTGCAACTTTGACCTCCGAGTGGTTCTCGTTTAAAAACTTCCTAATTACGGAACGGATTTCCTCGGGCAAGGTTGCAGAAAAGAGGGCAACCTGCTTGTTTTCGGGAGTGCTACTAAAAATAAATTCGATATCTCCAATAAAACCCATATCGAGCATACGGTCCGCCTCGTCGAGGACAAAGAATTTAACATTTGAGAGATCCAAAACGCCTCGCTCTATAAGGTCCCTCACCCGTCCGGGTGTTCCTACCGCTATTTGAGGCCTAATTCTTTTTAAGAGGTCTATCTGTCCGAAAATAGGTTTTCCACCGTAGAGGGCTAGAACTTTTACATTCTTTCCCTTGCCCAGTTCCTTTAACTCTTTGGCCACCTGTATGGCAAGCTCCCTTGTGGGAACCAAAACAAGAACCTGAATTGTGTCCTCTTTTGGATTAACCAACTCGACCGCGGGAATACCGAAGGCGGCCGTTTTCCCGGTTCCCGTTTGCGCTTGGCCTACCAAATCCTTACCCTCTAAAAGGGCGGGAATAGCCTTTTCCTGAATGGGGGTCGGTTTTTCGTAACCCTTTTGGGCAATAGCCATTAAAGTCTCTTCCGAAATTTGGAACTGTTTAAACATACTCTCTCCTTAGATTGGTCTCAAGAGAGATTTTTCGACCTTTAAGAGATTCTGAAGGGAAAAATCTCCCTTGGAAGGTTGGAGTTTAATTTACCACTTTATTTGTATGGCTTTAAAAGCTTTATTGGCAAACGGATAAAGAAAATAGCAAAAATATAGAAAACCAATTAAAGAACTTTTTTGAGAGCTTCCAAAACTTCGTCGTAATTAGGTTCGGTGGTAATTTCGGGAACCAACTGTTTGTAAGCAACCTTTCCTTCGGTATCAACAATAAAAACAGCTCTTGCAAGGAGACCTTTTAAAGCGCCTTCGGCGATAAGAACACCAAATTTTTCCATATCCCTATATCTAAAGTCGGAAGCAACATCTATATTAGAAACGCTAAAGCTTTCACAGAATCTTTTTTCCGCAAAAGGTAAGTCCATAGAAACCACGGTAACGTCCACTTTATCGGTAAATTCTTTAAGCATCTCGTTGAACTTTTTAGTTTCCATTTCGCAAACGGGAGTATCCAACGAAGGCACGGTAATAATCAACTGAGGTTTATCTTTCTTTCCACCTACAGCTTTTTCACTCAAATCCTTGGTAACTACATAAGCTACGGGAGCTGCATCTCCAACATTTAAAGCGGGACCGGCCAAGCTTACGGGATTTCCTTTAAGCTTTACAGTTTCAGCCATTTTTAAACCTCCTTGAAAATTTCCTCCAAATATTTTGTTCTTGTAAGTTTGCCAATCAAATGATATAGACTCTGGAAATTAATATTTCGTTTCGCTAGAAACAGTCTTCCAAATATATCCGACGGAAGGTTATTTTCTCTCCTTCCACCAAAGCCGCAATAAAAATTTGTTCAAAATCCGCGTATAGGCAGTTTTTATCCAACCAATCCTGAAAGGTCAAAACAATCCTTTTTAGCTTTTTACAATCCACCCTTTGAGAGAGTTTTTTTATATCTTTCCCCCCTTTTACTTCGATAACAACAAGTTTGTTTCCTTTAGAGGCGATAATATCTATCTCCCCGAACCTAGAATGGTAGTTCCTTGCAACTATATCAAAACCTTTTTTAGTTAGATATTTCGAAACCCGATCCTCATAAAGGTTTCCTAAAGATTTAGACATAAAAGGGAAAGTGAATTTTAAACAATCTCTTTTAGAAAGAGGTATTCGTGCCTTTGCGGTCCGGTAGATAACATAACTATAGGAACCCCTATATAGTTTTCAATAAATTCCAAATATTTCCTAGCGTTGGTTGGAAGTTGAGAAATATCGGTAATACCCTGCGTGCTACCTTCCCAACCCGGGAGAGTTTCATAGATAGGTTTGCAATTTTCAAGAACCTCCAAAGATGCGGGAAACTCCTCGTAAATTTTCCCGTTATATTCGTAGGCAACACAAACCTTTATTTCAGAATAACCATCGAGAACATCCAACTTTGTAAGAATAATTCCGTCAAGTCCGTTAACATCAACGGCGTGCTTTAAAGCAACAAGGTCAAGCCAACCTACCCTCCTCGGACGACCGGTAGTTGCCCCATATTCACCACCTTTTTCTCTTAATCTCTCCGCCTCCTCACCGTGGAGTTCGGTAGGGAAAGGCCCTCCTCCAACACGGGTAAGGTAAGCCTTAGCCACACCGTAAATCTGAGCGTCTCTAAAATATTTAGGCGACAAACCGGTTCCGTTGGCCAAACCGAGGGCGGAAGAGTTAGACGAGGTTACGTAAGGGTAGGTTCCCATATCTATATCGAGTAGGGTTCCCTGGGCACCTTCGAATATAACACTTTTAGTGTTCTCCCGTAAAAATTTGGCGGTATCTATAACTCTTTCTTTTAACTTCTCAAAGGGTTTTAAAACTTCCTCTTCAATATAGCGGTAATCTATTTCGAATCGCTCTCCAAAAACTTTTTCAGCTACATCCTTAACAAACTCAATATTTTCCGCCAACTTCTTTTCAAAAATAGTGCTGTCGAAGAGGTCTACTACCCTGATACCCTTACGCATAAATTTGAACATGTAGGCAGGGCCTATTCCTCTTAGGGTTGTGCCAACTCCGTTTTTTCTCTCCAAAAGTTTATCTAAAAGCTTATGGTAGGGCATAACAACGTGAGCCCTATCGCTTATATAGAGCTTGTTAAAAATAGGATTTCCCTTAGCTTCTATGTCGGCTATCTCATCTTGAAGGGCTTTTAAATCTACAACCATTCCTTGGGCTATTACCCCGATATTGTGAGGATGAAGTATTCCGGTGGGAAGCAGATGCATAATATATTTCACTCCGTTAATCACAACTGTATGACCTGCGTTGGAGCCTCCCTGATACCGAACCGATATATCAAAACGTTCCGAAAGGAGATCTACTATTTTTCCTTTTCCTTCATCCCCCCATTGGGCACCGAGGATAACCAATTTTTTAGACATACCAAAGAGGTTTCTATTATTACAGAAACTTTAAAAGTTTTTGTTAAAAACCTTTACCTTATTAAGGTTTTAAAATCAGGAAAGGATGGAAAAAAACAAAAAGGTTGCCCTGCTACTTTGGCTTACCCTTGGATGGTTGATAGGAGCCCATAGGATTTATCTCAAAGAGGAAGGTTGGTGGCTCTATCCCCTTATGTGGTTTTTAACATTTTTTGGTATATACCTAGGTCCAGGAGCTTTTGTATTCCTTATTTTGCTAGGGTTTTGGTTATACGATGGGTATCAAATTACTAAAGGAAAAGTGGGAAATTAAACAAAATCTAAAACCGCATTAAGAATAAAAGGTGTTGCAAACACCAGTATCAAAAAGGTGATGGCAGAAACAATTGATCCCAACCAGAAACTGGCAATCATAATACCAACCGCAATAGTTACCCAAATCAGTCCTATTATTCCTGCGATAATTGCTCCCATTTTTCTACCTCCTACGGTATTAATTAAAAATTTAACTACACTTTAAGTTTGCTATCAAATTTTTTTAATTTAGGTTTTCATGTAGCCATAAGGAGTAATTTAAAAACTTTAAAAATGCGTCCTTTAAGGTTGGTTTTGAAGAACTTTAAACCTTTCAGAGAGGAGCAAATTATAGATTTCTCCTCTTTAGATTTTTTCGTAATAAGGGGACCCACCGGTAGCGGTAAAAGTTCCATTCTAGACGCAATAATGTTCGCCCTTTATGGGCCCAAAAATGTCAAAGGACAAAAATATGAGGACCTTGTTCACAAAGGTAGCCGTTATATGAAAGTCGATTTCACATTTAAAGTAAGGGGAACAACCTACAGGATTGAATGGCAAGTTTCGGCAGAAGGAAAAAAGGGTTTTTCCGGAGAACCGCGCTTTTATGTTGATGGAACTCGAAAACTTATAAGTACCAAAGCTTTAGTTAAGGAAATCGAAAAGATTCTTGGTGTAAATAGGGAACAGTTTCAAAAGATTTTTTACTTACCGCAGGGACGCTACGACCAATTTTTAAAAGGAGATGCCCGCCAAAGGCGGGAAATTTTAATCTCCTTATTAGACCTTGATATATATCAGAAAATTTCGGAACGAGCCAAAGAAGAAAGAAGAGATTTGGAAAAACAGTTGGCCAACATTGAGGGTCAGCTCCAAGGTTTAAACGATATTTCCGAAAAATTGCTTGAAGAACTTAAGGCCAACCTTTACCAACTTCAGAGGGATATAAACCGTTTAAGCAAAATGGAAAAGGAGTTAAATGAAAATGTAAAACTTTTAGAGGAAAAAGAAAAATTTTTCTTCCGGTATAGGGAACTAAAAAGAGAAATTGAGCACCTCAAAGGTGAAGAAATTGAAAAATTGGAAAAAACCGTTAAGCAATTAAAACCGTATTACAACTACTATGGAGAACTTACCCAGTATACAAATCTTTTAAAGGAACTAAAAGCCAAAAGGGAATACCTTCGAAAGGTAGAAGATTCATTAAAAAATTTCCAAGAAAAGAAAGCCGATATAAAAAGAAAACTTGAAAAGCTTCAAGATTATTTGAATAAACTTTCAAAGGAAAAAGAATTTGTAGAACGTTTAAAGGAAATAGAAAAAGAACTTCTACTTCTAATTGATAGGTTGGAAAAGCTTTCAAAAGAAAAAAAGGAGTTAATTCATTTAGAAAAGGAGATTGAACGAACTTCAAGCCTTCTAAAGGATTTAAAGAATCAACACTTAAAGATTCTAAAAAGAATAGAAACCTATCAGGAGGAATTAGAAAAAATTCATTACGATCCCGAAAAGGAAATAGAACTTCTTAGAAAGAAACTAAAGGCGGAAGAAAAAAGGGATAAAGAGAAATATTTGGACGAATTAAAAAAATCCTTAGAAGTCTTAGAGAGAGAGTTTAAGGAAAAAGAAAAACAGCTAAAAAAGGTTGAAGAAGAGTTAAAAACTTCCGAAAATGAATTGGAAACTTTAAAAAAACTTAGAAAGGATTATCTAGTCTACCTCCTTCTCCAAGAGGTTAAGGAAGGTGAAATCTGTCCTATTTGCGGGAATGTTATAGAAAATAAAAAACAGCATAAAGTAAATGAAAAGTTTAACTCCAAAAGGTTTAAGGAATTGGAATTACAAATTCAAAAATTGCAAAGTAAAAAGATAAAACTTCAAACGGAATTGGAAAATTTGGAAAAACAGATAGAGGAAAAGAAAAGAGAGATAGAAACTCTCTATAAAGAACTAATTAAACTTTCCGATATTCCCACCACTGAATTTATAGAAAATGAAATTGATAAGCTTAAGCGTGTAAAGGCCGAAAAGGATAAAAAGGAAAAGGAGCTTAACAAACTCCTGGAAGAAATTAGGAAGATAGAAAACGAACTTAAAACTCTTGAAGGTTCTTTAGCAGAAAAGGAGAACTTGAGGAAAAATTTAAAGAAAACAATTAATGAGGAAACTAACGATATAAAGGAAACTTTCAAAAAACTTGTAAAGGAAGTTTATGGAAATGAAGCTCCAAAAGGGGTCTCTTTAAAAGTTTTCCTCCAAAGTGTAAAGGAAAAAATAAACTCCTATGAAGGTAAATTGAACCAATTGGAAGAAGAAAAAAGGAAATTGGAGCTGCAAAATGCGCGCTATGAAGAAAAAATTGCTTTGGAGAGAAAACATTTGGAGGAACTTAAAATAGAAATAGCAAATCTCCAGGAGGAATTGGAAACTTTAAAACCGGTTTTGGAGGATTTAAATCTCAACGATGAGGAATTACCAAAACTTATAGAGGAGCTTAAAGTGTTTTCCAAACTGGAAAGTGAACTTAACCGTAGAAAGGAAAGTCTTCATCAGAAGGAAGCGGAATTAAAAAGTATCGAACAACAATTGGGGAATTTTTCTGAAAAAGACCTTGAAAGGTTGGAACAGCTAAAAAGGCAACTTGAAGAAGTTAGGAAAGAACTTGAAGAGCTAAAAGGAAAGGAAGCGGTATTGAAAAACCGTATAAAGGAAATTTCAAAAAATCTAAAACTAAAAGGGAAGTTAGAAAAAGATAAGAAACTTTTGGAGGAAAGATTGGCCATTTTAGAAACACTTATAAAGGATTTTCAGTCGAACAACCTTATAGACTTTGTTATAGGAACCGCTTTAAACGATATTATCGAAATTGCCAGTGATTACTTTTATCGTCTTTCGGAACGATACCGTTTTGAAAATCAAAAAGGAAATATTTTGGTAAAGGATTTATATAACAATACCACCCGGGCTATAGAGAGCTTGTCAGGTGGGGAAACTTTTTTGGCATCACTTTCTTTTGCTTTAGGCCTTGGAGAATTTCTTAGTTCTAACGCTGCTGTAGAAAGCATTTTTATCGACGAAGGTTTTGGAACCTTAGATAGGGATATCCTAAATAAAATAGGCGAGCTTTTTGGAGTGATAAGAAAAAGAATTAATAAAACAGTCGGAGTAATAACCCACGTTGAGGCTTTGGCCGACCTTTTTGACCAGCAGATTTATGTTATCCCTTCCCCGAAGGGCTCTAAAATAGAGGTGGTTAATGTTCAGTAAGCTCCCCCGCCATATCGCCTTTATAATGGACGGAAACGGAAGGTGGGCTCAAAAAAGGGGTTTGCCACGAATTTACGGACACGCAAAGGGTGTAAAAACGGTTGAAAATGTAATAAACCTTTCAAAGGAATTCGGTATTCCCTTTATTACCCTCTACGCCTTTTCTACCGAAAATTGGAAACGTCCCAAAGAGGAAGTGGAATTTTTAATGGAACTTTTAAGGGAGTATTTGAAATCGAACCTTGAAAGGTTTAAAAGGGAAAACATTAGGCTCTCCTTTATCGGTAGGAGGGATAGAATTCCCCAAGAGACCTTAAGGTGGATGGAAAAAACCGAAGAGGAAACAAAATACTGCTCCGCAATTTGGGTTTTTGTTGCGGTTGACTACGGCGGTAGGGACGAAATTATCAGGGCAATTAACAAACTCTTAAAGGAGGGAAAAAAGGAGATAGATGAAACCACCTTTAAGAACTATTTGGATTTTCCTCCCGAAGTTCCCGAACCGGACCTTCTAATTAGAACGGCGGGGGAAAGGAGGATTTCTAACTTTTTGCTCTGGCATATAGCCTATACGGAACTCTACTTTACCGATACCCTATGGCCCGATTTTGGAAGGGAGGATTTTGTAAAGGCTTTGGAGGATTTTTCCAAAAGGAAAAGAAAATTTGGAGGGCTCGATGAGGAAGTGGATAGTTAGGGAGATAATAGAGGTTGGCCGTTTTCTTTTTGAGGCGGGGGTTGTCGAATACTTTTCGGGTAATTTATCGGTCCTTTACAAGGAGCGAATCTACATAACCCGTTCGGGGAGTCCTTTGCCCTTTTTGAAACCTCAAGATGTTATTGAAATAAGAAAAAACAAACCTCTCGTTGGAAAACCTTCCTCCGAATTTATCGTTCATAGGGCTATTTATGAAAAAACAAACCACAAAGCGGTGGCCCACGCCCACCCTCCTACGGTAGTGAAACTCTCCTTTGACCTAAAGGAGGATTTTTATATACCTAAAGATAACGAGGCTAAACTTCTTCTCGGTAAAGTTCCCATTTTGAAGGTATCAAAACCTTCAGCATCCCGAGAATTGGCGGAGGCGGTAAGCGAAGCGTTAAAAGATTTTCCCTGCGCTATTGTTTACTCCCACGGGGTCTTTTGTGCGGCCCAAAGGCTTAAATTGGCGGCGGGGTTTATTACAGCCCTCGAGTTTTCTGCTAAAGTTTTTAATTAAAACATATTGATTTTTTAGATTTTCTTTTGTTATAAATTATTTAATTTGGAAGCGGGAGTGGCGGAACTGGCAGACGCGCCGGACTTAGGATCCGGTGCCCGTTAAGGGCGTGCGGGTTCGACTCCCGCCTCCCGCACCATGGTAAAAATTTGTAATGTTTATAGTATTTGAAGGTATAGATGGAAGTGGGAAAACTACACTTTCTCGTAAACTTCAAAACTTTCTTCTTTTAAGAGGCATTAAAGCAATATGGACTAAAGAGCCTTATACGGCATATATTAGGGAGATCGTTATAAATAACAAACTATCCGCTTGGGAAGAAACTCTACTTTTTATTACTGATAGGAGTATTCACGTAAGGGAACTAATAGGACCTAAATTGGAAAAAGGTTTTACTGTTATTTGCGATAGATTCTATTTATCTACTTTTGCCTACCAAGGTTTTGGTAAGGGTATTCCTCTTGAGGATATAAAAAAAATTCATCGAACGGTTATAGATGAAGTTAAACCGGATATAACCTTTCTTTTAGATATTGAACCTTATAAAGCACTTGAAAGGATAAAATCTAGGGGGAACTTTTCAAAATTTGAAAAGTTGAATTTCCTTCAAAAGGTCCGGGAAGGTTTTTTAGAACTTGCAAAGGAAGAGACCAATACTTTCATCCTAAATGGGGAGAAAAATATCTACCAACTTTTGGGAGAAGTATTAGAAATTCTTAGTAAAAAAATTGAGATTTTCCATTTGAAGGAAAAGTAAAATTTTTATTTATAATGCACTCCTTTTTGATTATAATTTTGGGAGTAGTTATAACCCTCACAATTATTGTTGCTATCTTTTTACTACTAAAATCTTTTGCATCTGTTGAAGTAAAAGAATTTGAAGAAATAGGGGAGGAAGCACCCCTTCCTTTTAAGGTTGAAGAAGAAAGTGAAGAAAAGTGCCTAGAAAAGGTAAAAAAAGACTTTCTAAAAAGACAACAGAAAATAGAAAAGGAGGCTTACAAAATTTATTTAGTTATAACTAATCTATTTAAAGGAAGAAATCTATCTCCTGAAATAAAAAAGGAATTAAATTCCTTTATAAGGATATATAACCGCATAAAGGAACTTAAAGAGGAAATTGAAGTTTATCCTTTCTCCGATTGTGAAAAAGTTTTTACTTTGAAATTTGTTTTTTACGAAAATTTAATAAAAGAAACTGCCCGAAAATTAATTTTTCTTGCAAAACAGCTGAGTTAATTAAAGATTTCGTAGCTTAAAATTCCTTCGAAAACCTTATAAACTTTACCTTCAAGAAACACTTTTTCCAATTTTTCATCAAAATCAATTATTAGAACTTCCCCTCCCTTGGTATGTACCTTAACAGGTTTCTGTTTTATCCAACCTTGAAGGTAAGCTATTATGGCTGCAGCTGTTGAACCAGTTCCGCAAGCAAGGGTTTCATCTTCAACACCCCTTTCATAAGTCCTTATAGCTATTTCATTTTCCGACAGAGGTTCTATAAAATTAACGTTAGTTCCTGCTGGAGAAAATATTTTGTGATATCTTATTAAGGAACCATATTTTTTCACATTTAAATCCTTAAGGTTTTCTGTATATACCACTACATGGGGAACTCCGGTGTTTAAAAAATTTCCTTTTAAAGTTTCTCCTTCCAAGGGAATATCAAAATTGAGTTTTAAATCGAAAGGTTTGGTTAGTTGGACTCTTACTACTCTTCCTTTATCTTTTATCCAAGCTTCTATAACCCCGGCAAGGGTTTCAAATTTAAGATGTTCCTTTTTAACAATACCTTTTTCGTAAACAAATCTTACCGCGCAACGGGAACCATTTCCACACATTTCAGCTGCCGAACCGTCCGCATTAAAAAATTGCCATTTAAAATCATTTTGAGGATTGTCCGGTTTTTCTATGAGGATGAGTCCATCGGCTCCTACACCGGTATGGAACTTACAAATCTTTTGAACAAAGGTAGGTAAATCTATTCCTAGCTCCTGCAGTTTTTTTTGAACTTTACCATCGCGATTGTCGATTAGGATAAAATCGTTTCCGGCACCTTGACACTTTGTAAACTCCATAAAGTGTTTAGATTTATACCATATTTTCATTTTTGAATCGAAGAAAGAACTTAACAAAAAACTTTATATTAAGGGTATGCTTTGCAAAAACCGCCGTAAAAAACGCCTTATTACGGATAAATCATTCAATGAATGAAAGAAATGAAAAAGATACCTTACATACCTTACAATGAATTACTTTCTAATACTTTTCTTAATCCATATTTTAATTTTTCAATACCTTCACCGGTTAAGGCACTAACTTTAAACACTGGAAGGTTGTATTTTTCATTAAAAACCTTTTCGAGGTTTTCCAGAAAATTTTTATCGCTTGCAGCGTCTATTTTATTCAAAACTACCACCTGGGGTTTCTTAAGTAAGTCTTTTGAATACTTTCCAAGTTCTTTCCGTAAAGTTTCAAAAGCTTCTAAAGGGTCCCTATCCCTAAAATCGGACACATCAAGAATATAAGCGAGAACTTTAGTTCTTTCGATATGCCTTAGAAATTCATGTCCTAATCCCTTACCTTTATGAGCTCCTTCTATTAGTCCCGGTATATCGGCAACCACGTAAGAGTAAAAATCGTTAAAACTTACCACTCCTAGGTTGGGCTTTGTTGTTGTAAAAGGGTAGGGTGCAACCTCAGCCTTAGCGTTGGAAAGTTTATTTATAAGTGTCGATTTCCCAGCATTGGGAAAACCTACCAACCCTATATCGGCTATAGATTTTAGTTCAAGAATTACCCACCTCTCTTCACCTTTTTGTCCTTTGGTAGCAAATCTGGGAGCCCTTCGAGTAGGGGTAGCAAAATGGGCATTGCCTAAACCACCTTTTCCTCCTTTTGCTATAACAGCCTTTTGCCCGTCCTTTGTAAAATCCGCTATGATTTCTCCTGTTTTAGCATCTTTTACTACCGTTCCTACAGGAACTTCTACAATAAGGTCTTTACCATTTCTTCCTTGCTTCTTTTTACCTCCACCAGGTTTGCCATTTTCCGCTTTTAGATGTTTTTGAAACTTTAAATCGTATAAGGTATGTTTATTCTTTGTAGCTACAAAAATGACATCTCCGCCTTTACCGCCATCACCTCCAGCAGGGCCCCCTCGGGGTCTAAATTTTTCTCTTAAAAAGGCTACGGCACCATCTCCACCATCGCCGGCTTTAACGTAGAGCTTTACTTTATCTACAAACTCCATATCGGTTGTTAAAATCTAATTGTGTTTTTTTCCCACAAAAGTGGGAATCCTCAAATTTAACTGGCTTTTGACATTTTAGGTAAAAGGAAAAAAATCAATCTTTTAGGAGCTTTGTAAATTAACTAACGACCAACTTTGGGCTTTATAAAAAAGCATATCCACCATATCACGCAGATATACTTTCAAATCCTTCCGATGGATTACATTGTCTATCAAGCCCTTTTCAAGGAGAAATTCTGCCGTTTGGAACCCTTTTGGCAATTTCTGTTTTATAGTCTGTTCTATAACCCGTGCGCCTGCAAAACCTATTCTGGCACCAGGTTCTGCTAGAATTATATCTCCCAAAAAAGCAAAGCTTGCACTCACTCCTCCCATTGTAGGATCGGTAAGAACTGTTATATAGGGTATTTTATGCTCCCTTAAAATTCCTACCGCAAAGGTAGTTTTTGCCATCTGCATAAGCGAAAGTATACTTTCCTGCATTCTTGCGCCGCCGGAGGCGGTAAAAACTATTAAAGGTTTTTTATTTTCTACCGCATATTTACAAGCTCTTAAAAATCTTTCCCCAACAACCGACCCCATTGATCCGCCAATAAAGGAAAAGTCCATAGCTCCCACAACAACACTTCTTCCATAAATAGTTCCTTCACAAAAAATTATGGCTTCATCGGCACTACTTTTTTTCTTTGCTTCTTCAAGACGTTGTTTGTAGGGTTTTAAATCGGAAAATTCCAAAGGATCTGTAGGCTGGACTTCTCCGAAAAGTTCTTTCCTACCTTTTTTGTCCAAAATAATGTCTATTCTCTCCCTAGCGGAGAGTCTAAAATGGTACCCACATTCAGGGCAAACATTTAAGTTCTCCTTAAGGTCGGGAGTATAAAGTAATTCTTTACATTGAGGACATTTTGTCCATAACCCTTCCGGTATGGTTTTTTTCCTTTTAAAGAAATCGAATATTTTCATCCTTACGAAGGTTATTTTCCACTTTCGAGCTTTATCTGCAAGAAGGAAGGTGCCAAGTTTATTTGAAGTTCCTTTAAAAGTCTACTTATCATCAATAAAACCTCTTGTCGGATTTCTAACCACTTCTCCCAATCGGAGGTATTTGCAAAACAATAAACCATAATAGTGTAAGCGTAATCTTTTATCTCC
Organism: Aquificota bacterium; assembly: GCA_026987085.1. Taxonomy (GTDB): domain Bacteria; phylum Aquificota; class Aquificia; order Aquificales; family QOAS01; genus QOAS01. The sequence goes on from JALSNH010000181.1 coordinate 22,862, forward strand.
TTTAGATATACAAGAATTACATGTTCCTTCGATATATTTGGATTTTCCTGTAGAAAATTTCTCAATTTTTCAATAAAAATTTCAACCTTTTCGGGAGAAGTTTCATAGGAAAGATTTAAATCAAATTTAATTCTTCTAACTTTGCGGCGAGAAAAATTTTCAACAGAACTATTGGCAACTTTACTGTTAGGCAAAGTTAAAAGAGTTTTATTAAAAGTTCTTAATTTCAAACTCCTAATACCAATTTCATGAACAATACCTTCATATTTACCATCTATCAATACCCACTCACCTTTCGACAACGAATTATCTAAGATTAAATTTAGTCCTCCAAATATATTTGAAATGGTATCTTTTGCTGCCAAAGCAACCGCTAAACCTCCTATTCCTAAAGAAGCTATAAGAGTTTTAACGTCATAACCAATATTTTGTAAAAGTGTTAAAAGAGCAAGTATAAAGGTAGAAAATTTTGCTATTTGAAATAGAAAATTTAAAATATGACTGTGTTGATTAAATTTCTTATGTTGTTCTAAAACAACTTTTACTAGGTTTATACTTTGAATAATAAAGGTAAAGATAGTTAGAATTATTAAAGAATTTTCAAGGGTGGTAGGAAGTGAAACTTCAAAAACAGGTTGAAAGCCTCTTAATAACAGATAAAGTATAAAAAAACTTATAGGTAATTTATAAGTTTTAAAAATATATTCATCACCTTTCCAAGTCGTTTTTAATAAAAGTTTTTCAAAAAGTGGATATATAACTTTTAAAAACAGAAAATAACTTATAAAAACGACGCTCCAAAATAGCAGAATTTTTGAATTATTAAAATAACTAAATACTTCCATAAGAGAAATAAAAATAACTCTATAAGATGCCTGTTTGAAATTATCTGTTTGCTCCTAAATAAAGGTTTAATTTTGGCAAAAATTATTAGGAAAGAGGGAGATAAAAGAAAATTAAACTTTAGCTCCCATTTCTTTGGCCTTAGCTATAACGTCCTCGATAGTACCAACGTAGGCAAATGCCATTTCGGGTAGGTGGTCGTATTTGCCGGTGAGGATTTCTTTTACGCTTCTAATTGCATCTTCCAGTTTTACGTAAATACCGGGCATACCGGTGAATTGTTCTGCAACGTGGAAAGGTTGGGATAGGAACCTTTGAAGTCTCCTTGCCCTCGCAACGATGGCTTTGTCCTCGTCGGAGAGCTCTTCCATACCGAGAATGGCAATAATCTCTTGGAGCTCTTTATACCTTTGGAGAATCCTTTTAACTTCCATAGCGACCTGATAGTGTTCCTCTCCTACAAATTCGGGTGCCAAGAATTTGGAGGACGATTCGAGCGGGTCGATTGCGGGATAGATACCGAGCTCGGCCAACCTTCTGGATAGAACTACGAATGCATCGAGGTGGGCAAAAATCGACCAAGGTGCGGGGTCGGTAATATCGTCCGCGGGAACGTAAACGGCTTGGAAGGAGGTTAACGAACCCTCTTTGGTAGAGGTAATTCTTTCCTGAACTTCACCAACGTCGTTATTCAAAGTGGGTTGATAACCAACCTGGGAGGGAAGCCTTCCCAAAGTGGTGGAAACTTCCGCACCTGCCTGAACGAAACGGAAGATATTATCTATGAAGATAAGTAGGTCTCTCTTTTCAACATCCCTGAAGTATTCGGCCATAGTAAGACCTGTTTGGGCTACACGGAACCTAACTCCGGGAGGCTCGTTCATCTGTCCATATACCATTACGGTGTAGGGTAAAACTCCCGATTCTTTCATTTCGAGCCATAGGTCGGTTCCTTCCCTTGTTCTTTCACCAACTCCAACGAATACGGAATAACCTTTGTGGAATTTAGCTATGTTGTGGATAAGCTCCTGAATGAGAACGGTCTTTCCAACTCCTGCACCACCGAAGAGTCCCGCCTTACCACCTTTGGGAATGGGCACCAGTAGGTCAATTACTTTAATACCGGTTTCCAAAATTTGGAATTCGGTGGACTGGTCGGTTAAAACGGGTGCGGGTCTAAAGATTGGCCAGTATTCCTCAGCCTCTACAGGGCCGGCTTCGTCGATAGGTTTACCGAGAACGTTAAAGATTCTTCCCAAGGTTGGAGGTCCTACGGGAACCTTTAAAGGTCCTCCGAGCCATTCAACCTCCTGGCCCCTTACCAAACCTTCGGAAGGTCCCAAAACGATACACCTAACCCTTTTATCTCCGATATGTTGTGCAATTTCCAAGTAGAGCTCCTCTTCTATCCAATTACCTCTATCGTCGAGACCTTTTCTAATAGTTTTGAGGGCGTCCCTAACGGGAGGAAGCTTTTCGGTATCGAATTCTACGTCAACAACCGCACCGAGAACCTGAACTATTTTTCCTTTTAAAGTTTCCTTTTCCGCCATAGTTTTAAATACCTCCTTTGGCAAAAATATTTAACTGAAAAGGAAAATTTTACATTTGCGCTTATTTTTAACCGCTCGCTTTGAGGGCTTCAACCGCGTTAACGATATCGATAAGTTCGTTGGTAATAGCCTCCTGACGGGCAACGTTGTAGAGGTGGGTCCACTTTTTAATTGCATCTTCGGCGTTTTTGGTAGCGTTTTCCATTGCCATCATACGGGCGGCCTGCTCGGCTGCGTTCGATTCGAGCATAGCCCTGTAGATTTGGAAATTGAGATACCTTTGGAGGAGGTTTTCTATAAACCTTTCAATGTTTTTAACTTCAAGTTCGTAAACCACTTCGGGATTTTCACCTTTAAGTTCTTCCAATACTATTTCGGTTAAAGGTAAAAATACCTTTTCCTGAACAAAGTAGGTTGTTTTGGTTTTAAGCTGGTTGTGGAGCAAAATGACCCTATCGGTCTCCCCTTGTAGGAACCTCTCTTTTACACTTTCACCTACGGTTTTTACTGCAGAAAAATCTATAGTTTTCCTAAATACGTGGTCGAAGCTGTTAACTATTTGAATACCTTTTACGTGTCTTTCAAAATATTGAACACCTTTTCTACCTATGAGGTGGAGGTTAACTTTTATTCCCTTCGATTGGAGCTCTTCTATCTTATTCTCGATATATTTGATTATTGAAGAGTTGAAGGCTCCGCAAAGGCCCCTATCGGCGGTGATGAGAATTAAATCTACCGCTTTGAATTCGGTTCTAACTTCAAAAAGAGGATGTATTGAAGGGTCTATATGGTGGGCAAATCTTCCGATTATTTCATATAGTTTTTCCGAATAAGGACGAGCAAGTTCGGCGGCTTCGTAGGCGCTTTTGAGCTTGGCCGCCGCTATAAGTTTCATAGCGTTGGTAATTCGTTTGGTATTTTTTAAACCCTGAATTTTTCGCTTTATATCTTTAAGGTTCAATTTGGCCATCTACCGCCTCCTTACAAATAGCTTTAGCCTTTAAATTATAAAGGCTACCGTTTTAATTAGATTATTAGCCCCATGCCCTCCAAAAATGTCAAAAAACTTCCTTTGCGAAAGGAATACTCTGCAGGAGGAGTAGTTTTTAAAGATAAAAGAGAGGTTTTACTTATTAAAAATCCTTCCAATGTGTGGACCTTTCCCAAAGGTCATATTGAAAATGGAGAAACTAAAGAGCAAGCTGCTTTGAGGGAGGTAAAGGAGGAAACCAATATAGATGCGGAAATAGTAACCTATTTGGGTGAAATCCATTATTTTTTTACCTGGAAAGGGACAAGAATTTTTAAAACCGTCTATTTTTTTCTAATGAAATATATTTCCGGGAAACCTGTCCCTTCGTGGGAGGTGAAAGATGCAAAATTTTTCCCTATAGAGGAAGCAAAAAAACTTATTAAATATAAAGGTGATAAAGAAATATTTAGTAAGGCGTTGGAAAAGTTATGTCTTCTTTAAAGATCTCATCAAAAGTTTTGAACTTTATTTTCTTCTTTTGAATTTTTCAGGCAATTCTCTCGGTTGAGGTCCTAAATATTCAACTTCTTTTTCCTCATCAAGTCTTTTTGAGAACGGTTTTTCCATAACAAGTTCTTCGTAAGCGTGGGCAACAAGGCCGGGTATTCTGCCAATAATAAAAAAGCCTTTTCCCAATCTCCAATCAAAGCCCATTTCACTGACTATAGCAGCTATCGCTCCATCTACATTTAAAACCAGTTTTTTTCCTTTTAATTTTTCTATAGCTTTTTCAACTTCCAAAGCAAATTCGGCATATTTTCCAAAGAAACCGAGTTCCTTAGCTATTTCGAAAAGTTTTTTGGTTCGTGGGTCAAATTCTTTATAAAACCTATGTCCGTATCCAGGTATTCTTCTTTTGGCTTCTAAAAATTCCTTTACAACTTCTTCAGGATTTTTTCCTACATTTTCCTGTAGAAACTTCATAGCTCCTTCTAAAGCTCCTCCGTGAGCTTCTCCAAAAGCTAAAATGCCGGCTCCAACCCCAACATTTAAAGGATTTCCTCCGCTAATTACCGCCCTCGCGGCTATAACCGAGGGTGGAGCAATAGAATGCTCTACGGTAGCTACAAAAATAGCATCCAACATTTGGGTTGTTCTTTCGTCAGGCAACTCACCTTTTAGAACCAAATAGATGGCTTCGGTAAAAGTTAAATTCCCAACGAGGTCTTCTAATTTATAACCCCTAACATAAGCTTCATATCCTCTATGAAAACTTATAGCGGTTCTCCACTTTTTTCTTTCCATTAAAGGGAAAACTTTAAAACGAAGAAAGACCTTTACAGGGATTATTGTTTTAATTGAAGAGAAATGTTTGTTAGGCCGGAAGAACATAAACGGATAATGGAAGAAATAATAGAAACCTTGAAAAGGAGAGGATTAAAAACAACCCACTCAAGACTAAAGGTCATAGAGTATCTGCTCCAATACGGGAAACACTTTGAAATTGAAGACCTTGTTTTGTGGATTATTGAAAGATGTAAACCTAGAAAGGATTGCCCTTCCCGACCTACCGTTTACAGAACGGTAAAACTTCTCGAAGAGCTCGGTTATGTAAAACCGATATTGAAACAGGGCCATAAAACGGTTTACGAATTTTTACCCTTAAAGGAAGAACA
>JALSNH010000182.1 GCA_026987085.1 Aquificota bacterium
GGGAGGTAGTGCCAAATTTCCTCCGTAATGTAGGGCATAAACGGGTGGAGAAGTTTTAGAGCCCTATCGAGGACATATATAAGAGTATTTAAAGCCGCTTCGCGGGATTTTTCTTCACCTTTATAAATCCGCTCTTTAGTAAATTCGATATACCAGTCGCAGTATTGATCCCAGAAAAACTCGTAAAGGGCTTTAGCCGATTTTGAAAGGTCGTAGTTATCAAGGCCTTCCCTAACGGTTTTTACAGTTTTATTGAGCTCAAAAAGTATCCACTTATCCTCCGGCTCAAGGGCGGTTTCGGTAGGTTCTCTAACCTCAAAATTTTCGGGAAGGTTCATCAGAACATAGCGGGAAGCGTTCCAAATTTTGTTGGCAAAATGTTTATAACCCTCTATCCGGCTCTCGTCAAACTTTATATCGCTACCGGGAACCGTTTGAATGGCAAGGCCAAATCTCAAAGCATCCGCACCGTATTTGGCTATAAGGTCGAGCGGGTCTACAACATTGCCCTTTGTTTTGGACATTTTGTTTCCTTCTTTATCCCTCACAAGGCCGTGGATATAGACATGTTTGAAAGGTTCCTCTTTGAGGTTATACATTCCCATAAGAACCATTCGGGCGACCCAGAAGAAGATAATGTCAAAACCGGTAACGAGAAGGTCGGTCGGATACAGCTTTTGGAGTTCCTTTCTCTTTTCCTCAAAAGGTATGGTCATAAAGGGTTTAATTTTCCTTAATAAGGAAATTATTTGGGAATACTTATAACCATCGTATGGACATTTTCCCTCCCTCCATATTTCCAGCATATCTTTACCTTGTAAAGAACCGCATCGGTTCCATTACTTAAAAGGGAATCATTGAAAGAATAAAAAATCTTTTTTCCGTTGTCCGGGTTTGTATAACAAACAACGCATGTATTCGGAGAGGTACAATCCTTTTTACAGTAAATCGAACTAGTACAATTTTTATCAAAAGCTTGACATGCATCCACTCCGGAACATTTTTCTAATTTCTCCCGATAGACAATCAAATTTTGAGCAGCATCCGGTACATGGGCATTCAATGTATCTATAAGTTTTCTGTGTAAAAGAAACACTATACTGTTGAAAAGAGCTATTCCTATTAAAATTAGGATCGCAAGAGAAACCAAAAATTCAATCAATGAAAAACCTTTCTTTTCCATATATGGCTTAAATAGCATAACCCTTCCTTTTTGAGTATCAAGGACTAAATTCCTTTAGTAGCTCCAATTTACAAAAAAAGGAGGAGAGAAATGACAGTTAAAGATGTGAAAGATATTATGCCCGACGGCTTAGGAGTGAACGCCATAGAAGGTTGGCACGCTATTAGGTTGGATAAGAAGGCTTTAAATCTCCTAGGTGAGGAAAAAGAAATTTGGAAATCTTCCCGCCTGCTAGAGGAACCCAATTTTTTAAAACAAACGGTGGGTTATATAGGAGCTTTTAATAACCAGTTTTTGGTTGCCCGTATAGACCCTGAAACCGGCAATACGGACCAAACTACCACAGATTTCCCTATAAGGGATGTAGATACCGATTTAAAGCACTTTTACATAACAACTACGGATAAGATTTATAAATGCGAAGAAAACCGCTTTTTCCCAAAAGAAGATTATGAGCTCAAGCTGGTTGAAAGTATGGATAAGGGTTTTAAAAGCATTTCGGTATCTCCGAAAAATATCTATTTGGTAAGCCAAAATAAAGTTTACAAGTTAAATAAACACGGCGGTATATTGAAAGAAGTAGACCTTCCCGAAGCACTTCTAATTAGGTCCGATGCCGAAAACGTTTATGTTATAACCGACAATAACCGGCTTCTAATAATGACTCCAGAATTGGAAATACAAGCTCATAATACCTTTGAAGGAAATGTTAAAAAATTTGAAGTGGGACCTTTCTTTATTTACCTCCTAACGGACAAACACTTTTATGTATACAGCAAAGTAACGGGTGAAAGGATTGCCCATATAGAGGATGCGGACCACTATACTACCTTTGGAGTAGGTTTGAATCACCTCTATTTCTTCAATACTAAAGAACAAGCTATTGAAGCGGTACATAAAAGGGACCTTTTAGAGGCGGGAATAGGAGAACTTCCTTTGGAAGTTTTAATGGAGTATATGCTTGCCGCTTTAATGATGATAGAAAAGAATACCGGTAAAAAAGCTTACATTCATGTGAAGGAAGGTTATTTCCATATTCATATAGGTGATAAGGTAATAGATTTCGAAGAATTCATTTACCACCTGTCAAAGGTATTTCCCGAACTGTATTACTTTTTCTACAACAAAGGCTATACCAGATATCTATTAACCTTTGGTAAGGAATGCAATATTCTCTATACCACTCCAGAGAAAGGTAAATTGGAAGTAGATATTACCCAGTTTGAGGATTTGGTAGAAAGAAACTACTTTGTAAAACAAAATAAAGACCTTTTAACGGAAACTATAAAAGAACTTATAGAAAAGGCTCATTAATTTAGTTTTCTCTTTAAACTTTCTCCCAAATGGGTGTTTCCAAAACCTTAAAACTTTTAAAGGAAAAATATAAGATCCCTCGTAAGGATACCTACTGTATAACGGTCACTTTAAAGGTTGAAAATATAGGCTTCTTTGACGCTATTGTGGAACATTCCGGCCGATGTTGTTTACCTTCGACGGAAAAAGCAAAGCAAGGTAAGGTCACTTTAATAGTTTCGCCATACTTTTTTGATGAAACCCTCAAATTGTTGGAAAAGGTTAAGAAAACCGCCGTGGAGGAGTTGAATATTGTTGATATTAAAAGGGATAAATGTTTGGGGACCTATTAAATTTCCAATTTTATTTTTCCTTCCACATATTGGCGAATTAGTGAAGATATAATGGTTTGATAGGGAATACCTGTTTCTAAACTTTTACGTTTAAGAAGTTTTAAATCCCTTTGAGAAATTCTTAAACTTATAACCTTTTTCTTTTCAAAAGCTTCCGCTCCCTTTTTCAATATTTTTTTTAAAGTTTCCTTTTCCGAATTTTCCAAACTTTTCCACTCCCCCTTTTCAATTTCCGCTTCCAGAGTTTTTAAAAGTTCATACTCATTGCTAAAATCATCAAAATTTTTTTTCTTTTTCATATTTTTAACCTCCTTTATACTTTTTTAACAACTTTCTACTTGGGTAAAGAGTCTTAAATTCAACAAAAAGCAAAGTTTCTTCGTCATTTTCCTCCAAATCTAAAACTGTCGGAACCGCATAAATATATTTGTCTATTTCTACTACAAGAATAAGTTGATTTGGATAGTTTTTATTTTCCAAAATATCTATTAGTCTATCATCTAAAATAGCCAAAACTACATCCTCAAAACCTTTAAAATTTCGGTCGGGATTACTTTTCAACTTTTTATTTTTTTCTATATCCCATACAAAAATAAC
>JALSNH010000183.1 GCA_026987085.1 Aquificota bacterium
CCTCCTTGGGAGAGCTTTTGGGCTGCCTGAACGAGGTAGCTTAGGAAATATTCGGGCGGTTGGGCTCCTACGAACTCAACAACCGGCTCGTCGCTGCCTTGCTTTGTAATTACTATTTTGGGAACGCCTACAACCTGATATTTTTGCGAAAGGTCGGGGTTTTCCTGCGCATCGTAAACGTTGGCCACCACATTGGGAGAGGCTACAGCAAACTGGTAGGCGGTAATAGCCGCTTGGGGACAATATCCGCAGGAGGTGGTAACAAATACCCTCACATCGAGAGGTTGGTTAATTTGTTCAATCAATTCCTTAGCGCGGTCGTCCATAGGAATTTCGTCAACGGAAGCTAGAACTACACCGTTAATGAAGGTAGAGAACTCCAAACCTGCGGGCAAACCGATGTAGTGGATACCTCTATCTTTACCGTCCTTATCCAATATTACGAAGGCAGGTACCCTGTCGGGGTCGAGGCCGTAGCTTTTGGCCTTTTCCTGCCCTTCGGGGGTTGCGGTGGAAACTATCTCAAGCTGAAACTTGTCGGGCACGGTTTCCGCTATTTCCTTGGCCAACTGCTCCGCATACTGGCAAGTTTCACAGTTAATAGCTCTGGTAAAGAGAACCACTTTTACCGGATTTTGAACTTCTTTGTTAAAAATGTCCTTAATTTGGTTTCTGACTTCCTCACTTAACAAGGTTTGCATTACTATCCTCCAAAAGTTTTTGAGACTATTTAAATATAACCACTTTGGGAAAAAACCGGGTAAAACTGCATCAAATTCCTTTTTGATTTTACTTTTATGTTTGAAGCTTATTATAATTACCTTTTTCGGTTTTTAAAAGCCAAAAACCAATTTAGGGAGGAATAAAAATGACTGCAACTGCTAAAAAAGTCTCTATTGGGAAAATAAAAGTGGCTACCCTACATACTAAAAATCTCTACAGAGCTTTGGATAACTACTACCAAAAAGCGTTCTACTTGGAAAAAGATATTTGTGCAAACGTTGGTCTTACTCTTAAAACCTTAAAAAGATTACAGGAAGCTGTAAAAGAATTGAAAAGCTTATCTGAAAATTCCCAAGGGCTTCCTGAAGATGTGAAAAAAATGGTAGAAGAGGTTATTAAAGACGCTGAAAATAGTATTAATAAAGGCTTGGAAATTAAAAAACGTTTAAAAGAATTTGAAGCTGCTACAAATATTTACAGAAAAAATGCTTCCGAAGAGAACAAAAAACGTGTTGAACAAGCTATAGAAAATTTAAAGTTTCCTACCGAAGGAAATAAAACTTTATGGGATTATGTTCAAAACTGCAATCCTTGGAAAAAATATTTAGAAAAAAGGGTTAATTTTTAATTTTTTTCTATTTCAACATTTGTAAATAGTCCTTTCAATCCGGCGTGAACTTCCTGTTTGCATTTTTAGGGTGAGGAGTGAGGAGTAAGGAGCTGCCCTTCAACTATTTTTTAAAAGGCTTTAAACAAAGATAGGAAAAAAAATATATCTAATAGCCCAATTCCTCCAAAAGTTTAACGTGATGTTTTGCCTCTTTGAACTCTTTGGTTTGCAAAATAAACCTATGAAAGTCGAGGTTGGTTTTTAAACCCTTCCCTTCGATGGTGGTTTCATCTAAAACCCTCAAAGCGCGGGAAATTAACTCATTTCTATCCTTTGCGTGGACTATAAATTTGGCAAGCAAACTATCGTAGTAAGGAGGAACCTTATAACCTTGATAGATATGGGTATCCACCCTTACACCGAACCCGCCGGGGAGAATAAGTTTTTCAATAGTTCCCGGTGCGGGTGAGAAGGTTTTTGGATCCTCCGCATTGATTCTCATTTCCAATGCTACACCGTTAAAGGTGGGAGGTTCTTTAAAGGTAAGTTCCTCGCCTTGGGCTATTAGAAATTGCCACTTTACGAGGTCTACACCCGTTATTACCTCCGTTACCGGGTGCTCGACCTGAATTCTACCGTTCATTTCGATGAAGTAAAACTCTCCGCTTTTAGGGTCATAGAGAAACTCAACCGTTCCCGCACCGAGGAA
>JALSNH010000184.1 GCA_026987085.1 Aquificota bacterium
AAAATCCCTTTAAGGATTCTAAATATGGCCGTGCCTACCGTATGTTAAAACAAAAATATCCTGCATTTTATATGTTTTGGGAAATAGAAAACAATCAATATACGGGAAAACTTTTAATGGGAACTATTGTTGAAAAAGAGGATATAGATAAGTTTATTTCAGAAGTGTTGCAAAGTGAAGAATATAAAAAATATGAGGATATAAGAGAAGAGATTGAGGAAACTTAATTTTTTCCTTATTTTTCCTCTATTAGGAATGAATGAGTTCTCCCATTTTGAATATTGGCATATATAATGCTATAAGTATTAAACCTACTATAGATCCTATAATAACTATCATCAAAGGTTCAATCATAGAAATTAAACCATCTATAGCGGTTTTAACCTCATCTTCATAGAAATCTGCCAAAGAATCCAACATACTATCCAATTGTCCTGTTTCTTCTCCAATTTTTACCATAGCCACAAAAATTTTGGGAAATCTTTGAGTTTTTTGAAAACCGAGCCACATAGGTTCTCCATGAATTACATCATTTTTTACCTTTAAGATAGCTTCTTCAAAAATAACATTCCCTCCAACCTTAGCGGATAACTCTAAAGCCCGTTCCACAGGAACTCCGGAGGCAAAAAGGGTTGCAAAAGTTCTCGATATTTTTGCCAAAACTCCTTTAACTATTAATGGTCCAAAAATAGGAATTTTTAATAAAAGCCAATGTATAGCTTTCTTGAAAGTATAGACTTTTTTGTAAAGTACAACAAAAAGAGCAATAAATAAAATAACTCCTATCAAAAAATAAAGAATATTTTTTTGAAGCCAATCGGATATATTGATTAGCATTTGAGTTATTGCTGGTAATTGTCCTCCCAAAGATTTATAAATTTGGGCAAAGGTTGGAACTAAAAAGTAAATTATTCCCAATGTTATGGAAGTTGCAGTAAAGGTAACAAATATAGGATAGAAAGAGGCAGATTTCATTTTGTTTTTTATTTCGCTAATACGTTTAAAATATTCAGAAATCTTAAAAAGAACTAAATCTAATTGACCGGTTTCTTCTCCAACTTCCACCATGTTTATAAAAAAATCTGGAAAAATTTTCTCTCTTTTTTTCAAAGTGGTAGTAAAAGAAGCACCTTCTCTAATTTCTGCAGCTATTTCTAATAATTCTTTCCTCAATCTTTTATTGTCTATAGATTCTGCAATAAGTTCTAAAGCATCAACAAGACCAATTCCAGTTTTTATTAAAGCCGATAATTGTTTAGCTACTATTGATAGGTCCTTTGATGAAACGCCGGTACCTATAGGAATATTAATATCCTTTTGCCAAAAGGGTTTATCTTCTTCTACCGTTTTTTTTGTGAAGATATTATTTTCACTTGCTACTTCCTGTTTTTTGGGTGCTTTTTGCTTTATTTCATTAATTTCTATAGGTATAAGATTAAGCTGTCTTAATTTTTTTAAAACCTCATAGCGGGAAGAAGCTTCTATTAAATTTTTGTACCTTTTTCCTTTGTAATCAACAGCTATACATTGATAGAAAGGCATTTTAAGCCTCCTCGGTTAAATGGGCTATTTGGGAATAGGGTATACCCAAAAGTTTTGCTAGCTCAACCGAATCGGGTGAATAGCGAACAGCATCTTCGATGGTAATAAGATTCTTTTTGTAAAGCTCTGCTAAAGATTGGTTCATAGTTTTCATGCCACTTTGGCCTTGTCCACTTTGCATAAGCGCATAAACTTGCTGCAATTTATTTTCTCTAATAAGGTTTCTAATAGCTATATTGGGTATCAACAGCTCGTAGGCTAAAACTCTACCACCTCCTATTTTGGGAACCAAGCGTTGAGAAATAACTCCTGCTAAGGAAAAGGAAAGTTGAACTCTTATTTGGTCTTGTTTTTCTGGGGGGAAAACATCAACTATTCTGTTAATGGTAGATATTGCGGTATTAGTATGTAAAGTTCCAAAAACAAGGTGTCCAGTTTCGGCTGCCCTTAAGGCAGTTTCTATAGTTTCCATATCTCTCATCTCACCGACCATAATCACATCGGGGTCTTCCCTAAGAGCAGCCTTCAATGCTTTACTGAAAGTATCGGCATCGCTACCTATTTCTCTTTGATTGACTATACCTTTTTTATGTGTAAACAGGTATTCAATAGGGTCCTCGATTGTTAAAACGTGATGGGGGAAGTTTTCCAAAATATAATCAACCATTGCAGCAAGGGTTGTAGATTTACCTGAACCGGTAGGACCGGTAACCAATACCAAGCCCATGGATTTATGGCATAAGTCTATTATTCGGCTGGGTAAACCCAAATCTTTATAATGCGGAATTTTTGCCGGTAAACTTCTAAAAACGGCTGCTACCGTTCCACGTTGATAAAATGCGTTGACCCTAAAGCGACCTATGCCCGGTATACCAAATGAGAAGTCCACCTGCCCATCTTCTTCAAGCTGCTTCCTATAGCGTTCTTTCATTATTTCGAATATCAGCTTTTTGGAAGTATCGGGTGTTATTATCGGATAGTTTTCCAAAGGTTGGAGTTTGCCATCTATCCTTATTCTGGGATGGCTTCCAACCGTTATATGAATATCGGATGCACCTTTTTTAACAGCCTCTTCAAGAAGATTGGCAATAAATATTTCACTCATTGCAAAACTCCCTAAATATTAAATAGAATAAAATGAATAAAATACAGGGAAATTTTACTTTTTTCTAGGTACCGAAAGGTGCAGGTAATCCAATATTCCCAAATATAGAGTGGATGCTATAAACCACTGGTAGTAGTTGTTTACTAAAACTTTCAACTCCCTTCGGTTGGTCATATATCCGACCTCCACGAGGACGGTAGGAACACCGGGAACCTTTAAAACGGCGAAGTTCCTTTTAAAAATTCCGTGGCAGGGTATATATTTGGCCATATATTTACACCAGGCCTTCTTTAGGGATAGGGCCAAATCTTCGCCCTCTTCTTGAGTGATTTGGAGGGTAGTTTTTAAAACCTCCCTGCGGAGCTTTCCATCTTTGGCTATCTCCCTATTAAGGAACTCTTTGGCCTTTTGGGGATGCACCGCAAGGTCTATAAATTTCCTATAAATCCCTTTATCGGAAAGAATGTAAAACTCTACCCCGTGGAGGTAGGGTTTATAAGGATTGGCATTTGCGTGTATTGAGATAAATAGGTCCGCTCCCACTTTGGCGGTAAACTTTTGTCTATCCGCAAGGGAGACAAAGTAATCTCCACTCCTTGTAAGGTAAACCTTAAACCTTCCGTCCCTTTCTAGATAGGCGTAGAGTTTCTTGGCAATAGAGAGGTTTATATCCTTTTCCTTTACGCCGTAGTAAATTGCTCCGGTGTCCTTTCCCCCGTGTCCGGGGTCTATAACTACCGTGTATTTACCCCCCTCTTTGCGGAAGGGTATAACTATCACCAAAGTTCGGTATCCCTTTACATACCAAGCCCTATTTAGGTTCAATTTCGGATTTTTCACCTTTAGGGTGATTACACCGTTTGAAGCCTTTAAAAGGACGCTGTAATATTCCGCCTCGTACCGGTTTTTAAAGGGAATCTTCACCACTAAAAGGTCGTGCTTTGTATCTTTAACAAACTTTTGGAGGTCTATTTTTGAACTAAAAATCAGGTAGAGTTTGTAAAAATTTCGGTCGGTATAAACCCTAACCTTTTGAAGGGTGTTGGAAAAGGTTAAAAAGACCAAAAATAGGTTAATCAGAAATAAAGTCAAAATCCTTCGCAAGGTCCTCCTCCTTATACTCTTCGTAAACTTCCTCCGCCCTTGTGGCCCAAATGGGGAAGGGAAAACCAACCACGAGCGGTATAGGTATATCGGGCTGGCTTAAAATGAGCTGACCCTTTCGGAGAATTATCGCCCTCTGCTTGTAAACGGGAGGCAGATAATCGTATTCGCGGGCGGCAACTTCGGCGGCGTCGAGCCTTCCGGCCACCTTTATAGAGGCGTTTGCAACTATCCTTTTTTCAACTTCGGAAGCCGTTTGCTGGGCTCCAATAAGAATTATCCCTAAACTCCGCCCTCGTTCCGCTATATCCAAAAGGGTTTCCTTTATAGGAGACCAGCCGCTTCGCGGGGCATATTTATTGAGCTCGTCCAACACCACATAAACAACCGGAGTTCTTCCGATTTTCTCCTTCTCTTTAAAGAGACGCTTTAGAATAGAGCCGACAACAAACATTTGGGCCACCGTGTGGAGCCCGTTTATACCTACAACCGATATGGAAGCGTTTCTCCAATCGACCTTAAAGAGGTCTCTATCTTTTTCCTCCAAAAGGTCGGGATTTACAACCATCGGAGACACGTATTGGACCGCATGCTCAAATTTCCTTAAAAAGGAGTAGGCGTGTATTACAGTAACGCTTCCGAACCAGCTTTCAAAAATCTCTCCCACCTTTTTGCAAAACTCCTCGTTTTCTCTCTGGAACTTTTTATCCGCATTGCACCTCCTTCGGTCGGAAATAAGCTTTTTAAAGAACCTTACAAGGTCCTCCAGTTCCATAATCTCCTGGGGAGGGAGTTCATTTCCATCTTCCCCGTATAGGTCGAAGTTAAAGAGTCTCCCCTCCCAGGCAGGGTTGTTTTTCTGCCCTTCGCGGGTCATTTCCGCCAAATCCTTTAACCGTTCTGCAACCTTATCGACCACATAGTGAAGGTTGCTTATACCCTCCTCTTGGGTAAACATAAATTTTACCAACCCCTCCTCGGCAAACTCCCTAACTGTCCAAAGGTAGGTTTTTATTCCTTCCTTCCTACTTTTGACGTTAGGAATTAAAGACCCTTTCCTTTCGGGGGGAGCGAAAAATTCCACCCCTTCAAAAGGTCTAATTGGTAAACCGAGCCTTTCGTAGAAGGGGGCTATATCCTCTTCCCTCTCTTTGAACCTTTTATTCCACTTATCGAGAAAAAACAAATCTTCACCCTTTACGTTAAAAATGAGGGCGGAAATTTTCTCCTCCCTAACGGTATTGAACATCGAGTAGAGTAAAAAGAGGGCGTAGGAAGTTTTTGAAGCCACCCCCGATATACCGCTTATAGAAACGTGGGCTCCATCCTTACCGTTTAAAAAGTGGTAGTTTATATAAACGGGCTCTCCGTTTTGCAAAAGTCCCGCTGGAATTTTTACCTCCATCTGGTCAAAGTAAAGGGCGAGCCCCACATCGCGGTCGCCGGCAAAGTAGACCGGGTCTCCCGGAAAGGGTGGAACGTAGATATCCTCCAAAATTCGGCTTACCTGAACCTTTGCCACGTAGGCTATGTGGGCCGGAAGCCGGTTGTTTCTAAAGTCCTGCGAGTCGAAGGTGTATTCCGCCCCCTCAAGGTAGCGCTGAAGCTCGGTAACTATTCCGTAAAAGTGGACCTTTTTACCGTTTTCAAGCTCTGTAATCACAACCACAATATCGTCGAGCTGAACCAAATTTCCCTTATTTATCCCGACCCAAAACTCCAGAGGTGTTGAGGGCCTATTCCCAAGGACAAAACCTATCTCTTTACCCACAGAAGGGAAATTTTAAATTTCTCCTTTCGGAGGTGAGAAAATACAAATTGATGCACAACCTTCGAATGGCCGAATCGGTTTGCGAAGGCCACCCCGACAAACTTGCCGACCTCATAGCGGATAAACTCCTCGACGCCTGTCTCGAAAAGGACCCCTTTGCTAGAACCTCCTTTGAAATAATGATTACAACCGGTCTTGTTGTGGTCGGAGGGGAGCTTTCAACCGAAGCCTTTATCGATATTCAAAGGATAGTTAGGAGCACTATTAAGGAGGTCGGCTATACCGAACCCAACCTCGGTTTCGATGCCGATACCTGCGGGGTTATTCAAACGATTGACGAGCAAAGTCCTGAAATTGCGCTCGGTATTTCTTCGGAAGGGGCGGGCGATACCGCCATAGTGGTCGGCTATGCCGTTAGGGAGGCTCCCAACCTAATGCCTTGGCATATAACGATAGCCCACTCTATTACCAAAACCGTCTCCGAATACAGAAAAATAGGAAAACTTCCCTTTTTAAGACCGGACGGCAAATGTCTCGTTGTAATGGATTATGAAAATGGAAAACCCAAAAAGGTTAAAGCGGTTTATTTATACGTTCAACACGACCCCGATATAGGTCTAAAACAACTTGAGGAGCTCCTTAAGGAGGAGGTGATATTGAAACTTTTACCAGACCACCTAGTGGCACCCGATACAAAAATAGAGGTAAATCCAAGTGGCCGTTTCGTCTTCGGTGGTCCCGCCGCCGATACCGGAATAACCGGCAGGAAGATTGTTAGCGATGCCTACGGCGATATAGGTTATTCGGGCGGAAGCGCCTTTTCCGGCAAAGACCCCACAAAAACCGACAGGGCCGGTTCCTACATAGCCCGCTACATAGCCAAAAATATAGTTGCCGCCGGTATTGCGGAAGCTTGCCTTGTGAGAATAGGCTACGCTTTCGGACTTTCCGAACCGGTAGGGTTCGATATAGAAACTTTTGGCACCTCGAAGGTCGATAAAGAAACCCTCCAAAAGGTGGTCAAAGAGATTTTCCCGCTCCGCCCGTTGGAGATTATAGAATTTTTGAACCTCCGTAGGCCTATTTACTCCCAAACCGCCGTTTACGGACAGTTTGGAAAGGAAAACCTTCCGTGGGAAAAAACCGATATGGTTGAACTTTTGAAGGAAAAATTGTTCTAGATTTTTTTCCACACCTCGTTTGGATCTATTTCCAAATTGCTATCGTCGGTGGTTTCTACCTTTTTTACTATTAATGGAAAGAAAAGGTTTTAAAAGAAAGAGGATTAACTAACTTAAAGGTTTCTTTTTATAGCAATTCAAAGGAGCAACACAAAAAGGCAAAAAATTCAAATAACATTTAGAGCATCAACCTTGGGAAAACAACGTTTGTGAAATGGAGAAATTTCAAGATAAAGTGGGAAGTTCCATATCTTTGATAAGGGAAAAGGATCACAAGTGGGCCAAAACCATCTGTTTTAATATCTCTTTTGGTTGAACACCAATTCGTGTATCAACAACTTCACCATTTTTGAAAAGCATTACTGTAGGAATAGCTCTAATACCGTATCTAATTGCAATATTGGGATTTTCATCGGTATTAACTTTACCAACTTTTACTTTATCTCCTAGTTCCTCCGCAAGTTCATCGATGATAGGAGCCAACAAACGGCAAGGTCCGCACCAAGGAGCCCAAAAATCTACAAGAACAGGTTTGTCAGAATTAAGAACTTCCTGTTCCCAATTCTGCTCATTTAATTCAATAACATTTTCCATTTTCCAACCTCCTTTTTAGTCTCCTATAGTATTTTGGAACGTAGAAAAACAAGATTATTAGAAAATTCATATATAGCTATGACCCTAATAACGGAGTTTTTCTTATTTTTTTCCTAAAAGTTTCCTTTTAAATTTTCTCCTTTGTGAGGAAAACAGTCATAGAAACCGCAAAAAGGGTTATAGATATTGAAATAGAACAACTTCAAAGGTTAAAAAATTGCATTGACCAAAACTTTGAAAGGGCGGTTCAAATCCTCCTTAGCTGTAAGGGGAAGGTGGTAGTAACCGGTATAGGTAAATCGGGAAGTATAGGCAAAAAAATAGCGGCAACTTTGGCCTCAACGGGAACACCTGCCTTTTTCCTTCACCCTGCGGAAGCCCTCCATGGGGATCTCGGAATGGTTTCAAAAGACGATGTTGTAATAGCCATTTCCAACAGCGGGAATAGTTCGGAAGTTTTGGCAATGCTTCCCTACTTTAAACGGTTGGGTGTTCCAATTGTTGCTATTACAAACAACCCCGATTCGGAACTTGCAAAAAGGAGCAGTGTGGTTCTAAAGCTTTGCGTTGAAAGGGAAGCCTGCCCGCTCAATTTGGCTCCCACCTCTTCGACCACCAACACCCTCGTTTTGGGCGACGCTTTGGCGGTTGCCCTTATGGAGCTGCGCGGTTTCACTGCCAAGGATTTTGGCCTCCGCCACCCTGCGGGTAATTTAGGTAGAAAACTGAAACTGGTTAGGGATTTAGGCCACTTTGACCCTAAAGAGGTTCCTATAGTTCACGAAAACGCCCCTATGAAGGAAGTAGTTTTAGAAATTTCCTCCAAAGGGTTCGGAGCCACAGCGGTAGTTAACGACGAAGGGAAATTAGTAGGAATCATCACCGACGGAGATTTAAGGAGGTTTGTCCAAAAAGGGGGGAATTTTGAAAAGGACCTTGCCAAGGATGTAATGACTAAAAATCCAAAAACTGCTAAACCAGATGAACTGGCTATGGAAGCCTTAAAGAGGATGGAAGACCACAAAATTACGGTCCTTATAGTGATAGATGAAAAGAAAAAACCAATAGGTATTATTCATATTCACGACATTATGAGGGGAGAAGTAGCTTAGTATTTAAAGTGGGTTTCCTTGTGGAGATAATCCACTTTCCACAGGTGTTTCTTCTCTATGTTTTACAACTCCATATCTATGATACGATCTATGTACCCCTCCCGCAGGAAGAAATTAATTAGAAGCTTAGTGAACCCGCTTGTAATAAGGACTTTTACTGCAAAAGCTGCAAGTAAAACAGGCATAGTTTGGTATAGAATTAACAGAGTTGTTTTTTGACCTTATAGAAATAACAAAATTTAAAAGAAAGAAAAATTTAAAAGATTAATATTCCAACCAAAGCAAAATACGGCCTACAGTGGAAGTTGTAGGAACTATAATTTGGGGTGCACTAATAGGAGGTATACCTTCAAAAAATTCGGTGGAAGTTTTATTTTGAAATTCCGAAA
>JALSNH010000185.1 GCA_026987085.1 Aquificota bacterium
ACGGTAGGGGTGGTCAGGGAACCGTTACCGCAGCAAAAATGTTCGCATCCGTTGCGGTAAAAAGAGGTTATCACGGTCAATCTATTCCTATGTTCGGTTTGGAAAGGTCGGGAACTCCCGTTGCGGTGTATTCCAGAGTTTCAAAAGACCCCATTCAAAGGAACGACCCGGTTAGAACCCCCGATATTGTTGTAATTACCGACCCTTCGGTGATGGTCTTTTTGGCCGCCTCCCAAGGTGGAAAACTTCCCGAAAGTATACCCGACCCGAGGGAAGGTATAACCGACGAAACCATTTTCATTATTAATTCGCCTATGTCCCCCGAAGAGGCTAAAAAAATTCTTGGTCTTGAAGGCAAACCTAACAAAGTTTGCACCGTTGATGCTACCAAAATAGCGCTTGAAGAGATTGGTAGAAACGTTCCCAACACGGCTATTTTGGGAGCTATGGCAAGAATTATTCCCGAAGTTGTGGATATGGAAACCGTTAAAGCGGAATTGGAGGAAAGTTTCGGAGCCTCCTCCAAATTGAGGGCACTAATACCGGCAAACCTAAAGGCTATGGAAAGAGGTTACAACGAGGTCAGGTGTGTTTAACCTATAATGAAGTGCGAAACTTTAAAGGAAAAAATAGCTTTTTACAGATACATTTTAGGAGGTATATGGACCGTCGTATTGGGAAGCGGCGGGTATTTTTTTGAAAATTTCAAAAGATTATTACTAAATTCTTTTTCACTTGATTTATTGCCCCTTTTTATAATTCCGCTAATAATTTTTGCCTTTTCCTTTCTGGTAGCATTGCTTATAGTCTACAAAATCAAGCTTTTGATTGATAAGTTGGAACTTTGTAAGGAGGATTAATTTATGAACGGCACAATAGTTTGGCTCCTTGGTATTTTATTTGTCGCAATATGGCTTTTAGGTTTAGCTTGGGTCGTTTTATTGATTGATAAGGACTTAAAAGAAATCCACTAAAAGGAGGTTTTTATTATGAAATTAAAACCTTGGAAGGAACTACCTATAGGCGGTATCGTTACCGAACCGGGTAATTCCCGTGAGGTAGAAACCGGAACTTGGAGAATAGCCCGTCCTATAGTAGACCCTGCCAAGTGCACCGACTGCCTAATCTGCTGGGTGTTCTGTCCCGATGATTCTATACCCTCCAACGGAAAGGTAAGGTTTGAAACCGAGCTTTACCACTGCAAAGGTTGCGGAATTTGCGCCGTAGAATGCCCTTACAACGCTATCGAGATGGTTCCCGAAGCGGATGTAATTCTCGAAGAACTCAAATTGGTAGAAAAGAAATAAGGAACTATAGGAGGATTTTAATATGGCTGTAGAACTTATTAAGGAAAGAAAAACGGTTGCAATGACCGGTAACCAGGCCATAGCGGAGGCTATGCGCCAAATAAATTACGATGTTGTTGCAGCATACCCTATATCTCCTCAAACCGAATTAATGGGATTTTTCGCCGAATATCTTGCCAACGGTCTTGTGGATACCGAATTTGTTACCGTCGAGTCGGAACACTCGGCAATGTCGGCGGTTATTGGTGCAGCCGCTGCAGGCGCGAGGGCTATGACTGCAACGGCAGCCCAAGGGCTCCTCTACATGTATGAGAACCTACCCATAGCCTCCAACTGGAGACTTCCTATAACTATGGTTTTGGTTAATAGGGCACTGTCCGCACCGCTTAATATCCACTGCGACCACGGTGACGCAATGACCGCCCGCGATAGCGGATGGATTCAACTATTTACCGAAAACTCTCAAGAAGCCTACCACAGCCTCATAGCAGCCGTTAAGATAGCGGAAAAAGCTCTGCTTCCGACTATCGTCAATATGGAAGGTTATATAGTTTCCCATACTATCGGAAACGTTAACCTTTTCGCGGATAGTGAAGTTAGAGAATGGCTCGGAGAGAGCGATTGGAGAACCAATGTTCCTCATCCGTTGCTCGATACCGATAACCCGGTAACCTACGGTGCTACCGCACTGCCCGACTACTATACCGAACTTAAATATCAACAGCATG
>JALSNH010000186.1 GCA_026987085.1 Aquificota bacterium
CCCAAAGGTTGGGCAAATCTCCCACTTCCAACCCCCACCTCGAGTGAGAAGTTGAACCTTCTATCCTCCAAAAGGTTTTTTAAAAGAAGAACCTCAGAGAGGTAGAGGTTGTTATTTCTTTCGAACCAATTCTCGTATTCTTTAGTAAACCTCTCAAAGGGTTCGATTTTTGCCATTCCTACAAAAGGTTAAACTTCAATTTCGTTATCCACAATAAGGTATCTTTTTCCACCGAGCCTTCCAACCACACCTTTTGAGCTTTCTAGGAGCTCAGGCTCATAATGAAAAGCTACTATTTCTCCAATTACCAAATCCATAGGAGTTTCGCCTATTTCGATAATTTTGTAAACCTTACATTCCAATGCGGCTTTAACTCCCTTTATTCTTGGAACCTTTACGACCTCCGAAGGTTCCAACTCGAGTTTTAAAACTTCAACCTCACTCTCTTCGGGAGGAAAATCCTTTCCACTTTCCACCATAGGTTTTAAAAACTCCTCCGTAGGTAGGTTTATTACAAACTCCCCCGTTCGGCGGATATTTCTACCGGTATCTTTAGGAGTTCCATCTTTCCTTTTTCCGATAGAAACCATTACTAGTGGAGGTTTTGAAGTTATCCCGTTATAAAAACTAAAGGGAGCAACATTTACCTTTCCATTTTCAGACAAAGTAGTTATCCACGCTATAGGTCTTGGCACTATCAAATTGAACATCAAACGGGCTACAAGCTTCCTATCCACCGAAGGATTTAAAACCAAATGTTCCATAGCGGATTAAATTAAAACGTGAAAAATCTATAAAACGGTGTCTGTTTTTGGCAGCCGAGCTCTCAAACTGCAATCATAAATACGGAGTTTTAATTTGCCAACTATATTAAAGAAATTTCATAGATAGGTCTAACCAGCGGGCGGAATGGATAATTGAACCGGAAGATATGTAGTCAATACCTGTAGCTGCGTAATTACTTATGTTGCTTTCATTAATACCTCCCGACACCTCTATCTTGGTGGAGCTATTTAAAGATTTAACAATTTCAACCGCTTTTTTAACCAACTCTAACGGAAAGTTATCCAACATTACAATATCAACCTGCAAATCTAATGCTTCTCTCAATTCATCTAAATTGGAAACTTCCACCTCTATTTTGTAAACCGGTGGAATAAGTTTTCTGATTCTTTTTACAGCCTCTGTAATACTACCTGCCACCTTTATATGGTTATCCTTAATAAGGACCATATCGTAAAGGGCATATCGGTGGTTTTCTCCACCCCCTACTTTTACAGCATATTTTTCAAACAATCTAAAACCGGGTGTGGTTTTTCTTGTATCGAGCAACCTTACCGAGGTATCTTTAATTTTTGCAACCATTTGGCGGGTTTTTGTCGCTATACCGCTTAACCTTTGGAGGATATTTAGAGCTACCCTCTCTCCCATTAAAAGGGTTTTTGCATCTCCTTCCAATTCAAGAAGTACATTGCCTTTATGAAAATAAGAACCCTCTCTTAAAGCAAATTTTACTTTGTAATCCCCGCCGAGAAGTCTAAAAACCCTTACCGCAAAAGGTAGGCCGGCAATAACACCATCTTCTTTAGCAACTATTACAGCCCTAACTTTTTCTCCCCTGTAAATTCCTTCTGTTGTTAAGTCTACCCTTCCTATATCCTCAAGTAGGTAGCTTTTTAGCAATTCGTCAACCATTAAAGGATTCATAACCAATAAAACTTTAGTTACTATCCGTATGAATATAATTCAAAAATCCTGCAAATGGGTTGTACACTTTATGTAATAAGACACGCGGAAAGTCAGTGGAATCCTATAGGACGCTATCAAGGTCTTTTAAATCCGGACCTTTCAATAAGAGGTGAAAAACAGGCAAAAATCCTTGCCGAGGAGTTAAAAAATAAGAATATCGAAGTTGTATATACCTCTCCCCTATTGAGAACAAAAAGAACCGCCCAAGTAATAGCCCAAACTTTAAATGTTCCTCTTATAGAGGACGAAAGGGTGATAGAAATAGACCATGGAATTTGGAGTGGTAAATTGGTCGAGGAAGTTAAAAAAGAGTTTCCCGAAATGTTCGAAACATGGATAAAGGAACCTTGGAAGGTCGACTTTCCCAAAGGAGAAAATCTAAGGGCGGTATACGATAGGGTCAAATCCTTTATTGAGGAGATAAAACAAAAACATAACAACCAAACTGTGGCAGTCGTTTCCCATACGGTTCCTATAAGAGCACTTTATTGCGCCGCCCTAAATCTGCCGATAGAGTATTTTTGGAGCTTTGGTTGCGATAACGCTTCCTACTCAATAATTAAGTTTGAAAAAGATAGGACAACTCTTCACAAATTGAATATTACCTGCCACCTAGAAAGGGAAGGGCTTTACAAAGAGGCCCACCGGGCCCTTTAAAAACTTTTTAAACCAAAAATTATTTCAACAAGAAATTTTCCTACTTATGAAAAGAGTCTTAATTTACCGCCGTGGAGGTTTGGGAGATACCTTATTAACTTTTCCTGTTGTTGAAATTTTAAAAAAAAAGGGTTATTTGGTTGATTACGTAGGAAATACCGATTATTTAAAATTGTTAAAAGCTGTTAATTGGGTCGAAAATATCTATTTCGAAGTTCCCAACAATTTGGAAAGCTACAATGCTATTTTTCTCTTCTCAAAAAGAAACTTCATTTCTTTTCCAAATGTAAGATTGATAAATCCTTTTCCTTCAAAGGGTATACATGTATTGCAATACTATTTAAGTGAACTTAATTTAAAGAACTCCTACTCAAGAACTTTTCCATTGAAAGGCTACCAAAAGTGGAATAGTAAGGTAATACTCCATCCCGGTAGCGGTTCTCCCAAAAAAAATGCTCCCTTAGAGCTCTTTTTAAGCCTCTATTATCGACTTAAGAATTTGGGTTTTGAACCGCTTTTTGTGTTGGGAGAGGCTGAAAATAACCTTTGGGAGGTTCTAAAAAGTTTCAATACCTACAAGGTGGAAGATATATTGGAGTTTGCGAAACTTTTAAAGGGAGGTTTAGCATTTATAGGCAACGATAGCGGATTTACCCATCTGGCGTCCTATCTTGGAGTTCCTACCATTGCAATTTTTGGTCCTACGGACCCTACCCTTTGGAAACCGATAGGTCCCAAGACTGTCGTTATCTATAAAAATTTTCAGTGTTCTCCTTGCTTTCCAAAGGTCTGTTCTGCAGCTGTAGAGAAAGAATGTCTAAAGGTTATAAAGACGGAGGAAATTCTAACGGCTTTTGAAAAACTGCTTAACCAACTTTAAAAGAATTATATTTGAACCACCCTATTGCTCCAACTACGGAAGCGGTAATTATAAGGGCTAGTATAAAAGCTATATTTGGCACTATATACCTAAAAGTGGACCACAAATAGAGAAAAAATATGTAAATGAAATAAACACCAATCAAGACATTTATAACAAGACCTATCAATCTTTTGAAAAAATCTATATGCCGCATTTTAAACTTTCTCCACCTTATAGTCCTCTATAAGGTCATTTACCAAAACCTTTCTCGCTATCTCGTGAACCTGCTCTTCATTTTCGGCTTCCAGAAGAACCAGTTTGCCTACCTTAACATTTTTAACGGACTTATACCCTTTTTCCTTGAGCAATTCCTCTACCGCCCTTCCTTGAGGATCTAAAAGTCCTTTTTTGGGAGTTATTAAAACCCTAAAGAGCATAGGTTTCTATTCTAATTTCCTTTTTATTTGGCGGTAGTAAAGCTCCCATATGGAGTTTAGTCCAAATTTAATAGCCATTAAACGATCAAGTCCTATAGAAACTCCGCTGTAGAGTTTCGGTAAATTTTTGTGAATTTCTATAAAGCTCCTATCAATGGGTAAATTTAACCTTCGGGCGGTCAAGCTTATTCTTCTTTCAACCTCTGAAGGGTCATTGATTTCCGTATAACCGTTGGCGAGTTCTATTCCAAACATATATAGTTCAAATCTTTCACAAATGCCATTTTTACATTTTGCTAGAGCTCCAAATCCTTCCGGATAGCCGTATATTACCGTTGGGCGCTCAAAACCGAGATATTTTTCCAACTCTATGTAGGCTCTAAAAAAAAGCGTTTGCAGGTCTTCGTAGGGTTCAAATGGTATGTTTGCCTTTTTAAGCTCCTTTTCAAAAGCCTCTTTACTTTCCAACCGGAGGTTTAAATTTAAAAACCTCTTAAAGGCTTCTTCTAAAGAGATCCTTTCAAAGTCGGTTTTTATCCTTTGGCCACGGTAGATAATTTCTCTTCCAAAAAGAGTTTTTATTAAATCTTCCAGCTCATTCATAAGGTAGGTGTAGTCTTTACCTACCTTGTAGTATTCGAGCATTAAAAATTCCACATCATGCAACTTTCCACCTTCAAAATTCCTAAAAACGTGGCAAATTTGAAAAATATCGCACCTGTAGGAAGCCAGCAGTTTTTTCATACTATATTCGGGAGAGGTATGAAGAAAAAAACGTCTAAAGTTTCCACTTATATCTTGCACTTTGCAAGGAACGGGTTCTATATTTTCATCTAAATTGGGATAAGGTAAAAGGTAGGGAGTTATTACTTCGGTATAGCCCTTTGCTTTATAAAAATTCCTTACCGTGTTTAAAAATTCTTCGACCTTTTTTAGTTCCTCCATTTAATTGGTAATTCTTACTTTTTTTCTAGTTCCACTTTCATTTTGTCTTTTTTTTGTTGAATCTTCTTCCTAGCTCCTCTAGGATAGAGGTTATATCTATTCCAAGGTATGTTAGGGCGAGAAGCCAATGATATAACATATCGGCACTTTCATAGATAATTTCCTTTTTATCTCTATTCATTAGGGCTATAAGGGTCTCTACCGACTCTTCTCCAAACTTCTGGACAATCCTATTAAAACCTTCCTTTACAAGTTTTGTTGTATAGGAACCTTCCGGGAGGTTTTCTATTCTTTCCTTTAAAAGTTCTTGCAATCTTTGTAAGGTCTCGAAAGGTAAAGGTTTATTAAGAACATACTCCCCTTCAATGTTTCTGAAAAAACAGTTTCTTTCTCCCGTATGGCAAGCTTTATTTTTTTCCTGTTCGACTATATAGATAACGGTATCTTCATCGCAATCAATTCTGATTTCTTTTACTTTTTGAAGTTCTCCGCTCGTTTCGCCTTTTTTCCAGAGTTTTTGCCTGGAACGGGAGTAGTAATGGGCGTAGCCGGTTTCCAAGGTTTTCTCAATAGCCTCCCTATTGGCGTAGGCTACCATTCTAACTTCGCCGGTTCTATAATCCTGCGCAACAACAGGTATCAATCCGTCTTTATTGAACTTTAACTGGTCTATAAATTTTTTGTCCATTTCAAGGGTTATTTTCTTTTACCGCAAAAAAATGGTTTGATAAGAAGGAAAACCATTTAAGGGTATTTTAGAGACACTCGGGATTTCCTTCGGTTATCACACTTTTAATCCAAGGAACCACCCTTTCATTGAAAAACTCTGGATTTTCAAATGGAGGTAAATGTGCAGCATTGGGCACTTCCAGATAAAGGCTACAATTGCTTTCGTCGCAAATTCTTTTAACAACCTCTGGTGGGGTAACCTTTGTATCGTCGCTTCCTGCAACAACCAAAGTTGGAACATTTAACTCTTTCAAAATGGGAGTGTAATCCGGCCTTTTTGCCATAGCTTTAAGGGCTGCCGCTATACCTTCCTCTGTAGCTTCCTCCATAATACAGCGGAGCTCTTCCATCTTTTTACTGTTCTTTTTGGTAGCGGGGGAGGTTTGAGCTTCCAACATTGCCTCAATAAGAAATTCTTTGCCTTCCTTTAAAACTTTTTCGGCAAGCTGATAGCGTTGCTTTTTTCTCTCTTCGTCATCGGCTTCCGCCCGAGTGGCTACAAAAATTAAACCTTCAACCAGGTCTCTGTAGCGTTTGAAAAGGTCGAACATAATGTAGCCACCCATAGAAACTCCAACGGCTATAACTTTTTTAATACCTAGCTGTTTGAGTTTCCAAACTACGTAGTTTGTATACACTTCAAACGGCGGGTCCATATCGAGGGGAGGGGGAGCCTCTCCAAACCCAGGATAATCTACGGCTATGTAAGGAATATTCTCCTTTTCAAATACCTCAAATTGGTATTTGAACATTTTCTTATTAAGCGGGAATGCGTGTAAGAACAGAACCGCTTTAGGAAAGTGATATCTTGCTCCAATCATAATTTTCAAAAGTTTAAAAATATTTTTTGTTTTTGCTACTAACAAACCCTTTTAAAGTGTTTTTGTTATGGCAACCTACAAAGAGGCGGGCGTTGATATAGAAAAGGCGGACCAATTTGTGGAATACATAAAGAAAAAAATAAAAACTGTTCAAGGACCCGAGATAATAACTCCGTTTGGAGGATTCGCGGCCGGTTATCTCCTCGATATAGGTAAATACAAAAATCCCGTTTTAATGTCCACAACCGACGGAGTGGGCACGAAGTTAAAGATTGCCCAAATAATGAATAAACACAACACGGTTGGTATAGACCTTGTGGCTATGAACGTTAACGACCTAATCACCACCTTGGCAAAACCGCTCTTTTTCCTCGATTACATAGCTACCGGAAAGCTTGAGCTTGAAGTTCAAAAGCAAATTATTGACGGTATAGTGGAAGGTTGCAAACAGGCCGACTGCTATCTGGTAGGGGGTGAAACTGCCGAAATGCCGGGTTTCTATGCTCCGGGAGAATACGACCTTGCCGGTTTCTGTGTCGGTGTGGTGGATAGAGATGAAATGCTTACGGGAGAAAAAATAGAGGAGGGAGACCTTCTTATAGGTCTACCCTCTTCCGGAATACATTCTAACGGCTATTCATTGGTAAGGAAAATAGTTGCCGACAAAGGATATAGCTACGACCAATATATAGAGGAACTCGGAGGGGTTTTGGGAGAAATATTGCTAACCCCTACAAGGATTTATGTAAAGGATATTTTCAACCTCAAAGAGGCAGGAGTTGAGCTTAAAGGTATAGCCCACATAACGGGTGGAGGAATTCCCGGGAACCTTGTAAGGATTTTACCGGAAGGAATAAGCGCTGTGGTGGAGAAGGAAAAGCTTCCCAAACTTAAAATCTTTGAATGGATACAAAAAGAGGGTAATGTCCCTGAAGGGGAAATGTTCAAAACTTTCAATATGGGTGTCGGTATGATACTGGTGGCCGATAAAAGGAACGTTGAAAAAATTCTTCAACTCAACAAGGAAGCTATTTTAATAGGATATCTACAAAAGGGAGCTAGGGAGGTAAAAATAGTTTGAGGTTTAGATTTAAATCTTTACCCGTTTGGGTTTGGATTTTGGGAGTTTTTATCCTCCTTTTGGTTCTAATTAAATTGATAACCCATTTGTTGGTCTTTTTTATTACCGCTGCCGCAATAGTCTTTTTAACGGTTTTTGCCAACCTTACGGTCCAAAACTACCAAAAGACCGGCGATTGGAGGAAAGCTTTAGAGAAAACTTTTGAAGATTTATCAAAATTGGCGGAAACCCTCTTCAAGTTAAGATTCTAAATAGATAAAAAAAGATAAAACCCTCCAACGTTGGTGAGGAATTTACCTCCCTTCTTCTCGAGAAGTTTTTAAAAGAGGCTATGGAACCTATTTTGGAAGAAAAAAACCTTTACCCAAAAAATGTATTGGGAACAATTTATTACCACCGTTTCGGAAGCGCTAGCTTCAAAAAACCCTTTAAAGTTAAACGGTCAATTTGAAAAATACCTTAAAAAGTATGAGGATACTTCTGCTTAGCGATATACACGCCAACCTCCCTGCCCTCGAGGCGGTTGTTAAGAAGGCTAAAGAGCTCGTTTACGACAAAATTTTTTGTGCGGGAGATATTGTCGGCTATTATCCTTGGCCAAACGAAGTTGTTGAGTGGGTAAAAGAAAACGCAGACCTATGTGTGTTGGGAAATCACGACGCCATCATTGCGGGACTTTTTGAACCCGATACCTTTACAAGTGCCGCCCGACAAACTATCCTCTGGACGGATAGGGTTATAACCGACCAAAACAGGGAATTTTTAAAAAACTTGCCCCTTAAGGTGGACTTTGAAATAGATGGTAAACACTCGTTGGTTCACGATACGCCTTTAAGACCACTTTCTATGGAGTATATAACCTCCCCTTACTCGGCTGTAGAGATTTTCCAAAATACCGATTACTCAAAAGTTTTCTACGGCCATACCCACATACCGGCCGTTTTTGTTTTCGACGGTGCCCAAATAGCCGGTTTTAAAGGTCAAAATCTATTCCCGCTTCGCGGGGAATACCGCTATTTAATAAATCCCGGAAGTGTCGGCCAACCCAGAGACGGTATACCAAAAGCCTCCTTTGCCCTGTGGGATACGGAGGAAAAGGTCCTTTACTTTGAAAGGGTCGAGTTTGATATTGAGAAAGTGGAAAAGGAGATGAAAAGGTTCGGTCTTCCTTTGGAACTGGCCTATCGGCTCTACGAAGGCCGTTAAATACGGTCGTCCAAAACCTCTATACAGGGGAGGGAATTACCCGATAGAAGTTCCAAAAAGGCTCCTCCGCCGGTGGAGACCCAGCTTATAGCATTGTAGACACCGGCTTTATGAATGGCGTAGTCGGTGTCTCCACCTCCCGCTATTGTTAATGCAGGGCTTTCCGCTACAAGACGGGCTATTCCAAAGGTTCCCTCCTTAAAGCGGTC
>JALSNH010000187.1 GCA_026987085.1 Aquificota bacterium
CTTACAGGTATAGTATTTTTAATACTATCCTTAAACTTTCCGAGGAAGTTGTTTTATCTAACTCTAACTTTAATTGGTGAACTGATGATACTTTTCGTTTTGTCTAAATTACATTTAGAAGTTAGCCTTTAAAGGTTTCCAAATATAAATAAAGGCTGAAAAGTATGCTATCACTATCGAAATCCATAAAAGAACATTACCTAGATTAGTTGAATAACAAAGGAAAATCAAAGAAATAAATTCCAAAGTTGTTTTTATTTTTCCTAAAAAACCTACAGGAGAAGCAAAACTATAAAACCTTAAAATGGTTATGGATATTTCTCTGAATGCTAAAAGAATTAATGGAGTAATTTCTACCTTACCGGTGAGGTAAAAAGCATACAAACTTAATAAAACAAAAATTTTGTCACTAATGTGGTCCAAATGGGCCCCAACTTTGGTTTTTTGATTAAACTGTCGGGCAATCCAACCATCAAAAAAATCGGTTAAGGATCCTAAAAATATTAATAAAGAAGCTAAAAACCAATTATGTTGTATAATTTCATTGAAAATTGAAAAAGCCAAAACTATGCGCGAAATTGTAAGAACTGAAGCCCACATTAATCTTTTATATAAGATTAAAACAGCAAAACCTTTAAATCTGAAGAATCTAATTATATAGAAACGGATAAAAACTGATTTTTTTCAGCTATAATAGCCTTTCTAATGGGATTTTCTGGAAATTTAAAAGATTTCCCCATACCGGATATTTTTCAAGTAATTGCTAAAGAGAAAAAAAGTGGAATTCTTTTGGTGGAGTGGAAGGACTTGATAGTTGCTTATTATATTAAAAAAGGTCAAATAATTTTTGCAAGGCCTATAGATAAAATTACCCGTGTTTATACAGAAAGAGATTTTGAAAAGGTTATAAAAAAGCTACGGGTTGATCCTAAAAAAATATCTCAGATTTTAGATAGATATTTAATACAAAGACTGGATAATAAAGAAGGTATATTTTCCCTAATATTTGGATTTATAAGATACACCTGTTCGGAGAAAGTTTATATTCCCATTGAGCAGATTATAATGCTTGCATCGCGGCAGCTAACAGTTTCGGAAGTTAGGAGAAAAATCAGCGATAACATGTTAACTTTTGGCTGGGTTAAAGAAAAAAAGGAAATTTTAAAGAGATTACAACTATCTCCGGTTGAAAAAAAGGTTGCAGAACTTATTGATGGAAAGAAAACCGTTGGCGATATAAGAAAAAAGATGTTTCCAACTCCTGAATTGGATGTGGATAGAGCTCTATACGGCTTTTGGTCGGCTGGACTTATTAAACGTTTGAGAAAAGGTAAGCGTCATAAACCTGAAGGATTAACTTTAGATCTTCTAAAAAGAATTATAGAAAAAGTTAAAGATCTTTAGTGGGAGTTTAAAAATGAAAAATCAAAAACAGAAAAAGAGAATAAAAATACTAATCTCGGGACCTTTTTCGGCGGGCAAAACTACATTTATTAAAACAATTTCGGAACTAGAACCTTTAACTACGGAGAAAAAAACTACAAGAAGCTCGGAAAGAAAAGTTAAAGATTACACAACGGTTGCTATGGACTTTGGAAAAATCACCATAGATGATGAACACGAGCTCTACCTTTTCGGGACACCGGGACAGACCCGCTTCGATTTTATGTGGGATATATTAGGAAAGGGAGCATTGGGTATAGTTGTCTTGGTTGACAGTACAAATCCCGAAACTTTTCATGAAGCTAGGCAGATTATTAATTACTTCGAGAGCCGCTATCCGGTTCCTATGGTTGTTGCCGCCAACAAGCAGGATTTACCTGATGCTTGGACTCCCGAAATGATTAAAGCAGCTTTGAACCTTGATGTAGAAGATATTCCTGTTGTTCCGCTTGTTGCAACCGACAAAGAGAGTGTTAAAAAAGTTCTTCTAAAACTTTTAGAGGAGATTTACAAAGAGTTCGGTTAAGGTTTTTTAGTTTTAAATATCCAATCCACTTTAGATTATTTTTGGTTGTTGCTTTTTACCATTTAGAGGTATGGCCATTTCTTCAAAAACTGAAAGGGTTCTAGAAACTTTAAGAAAAGAATTTAACGGAAGGGTTAAAATAGATGTGGTAGAAAGAGTTTTATATGAAAAAGATGCAACCGCTATTCCTATAGAAACAAAAACACCTCAAGCGGTAATTTTTCCTACAAATAAAAGCGAAGTTCAAAAAATCGTTGAGATACTCTACAACGAAGATATTCCTATGGTTCCGCGTGGTGGAGGTTCATGTTTAACCGGAGGAGCTGTTAGTCTTAGGGGCGATGAGGTAATCATCTCTTTTGAAAAAATGAATCGATTCAAGATAGATTTGGATAACGCTACAGTTATAGCCCAGCCGGGGGTTATTACCTATCAACTGCAGCAGGCGGTTGAAAAACAGGGACTTTTTTATCCTCCAGACCCTTCCAGTTATAAATATTCAACCATCGGAGGAAACATAGCGGAAAATGCGGGTGGACCGCGGTGTGTTAAATACGGTGTTACAAGAGATTATGTTTTAGGATTGGAAGGAGTTATCAAATATGGTGAGCATTTTAAATTTGGTGCCCCTGTAATGAAAGATGTTGCCGGCTACGATTTTACTAAGTTCCTTATAGGTAGCGAAGGTACGTTGGGAATTATTACAGAAGCCATTTTAAGACTTATACCCCTTCCAAAAGAGAGGAAAGTGTTGCTCGCATTTTTTGATAGTTTGGAGGATGTAGGTAAAGCGGTAACTAAAATAATGACATCTGGAATTTTTCCTTCCGCTCTGGAGTTTATGGATAGGGCATGTATAAAAGCGGTAAATGATTATAAAAATCTTGGTCTACCTGAGAATAAGGTTGGGCTCCTCTTAATAGAGGTTGACGGTCATCCTATAGCTGTTCAAGAAGAGGTAATGGAGGTAGCAAAGCTTCTAGAATCAATGGGGGTATCGGTAAAATTGGCAAAAACCAAGGAGGAGGAAGAAAAACTGTGGGCTGCCCGTAGAGCTTTAGGGCCCGCTATATCTAAATTAGGAACGGGAAAGGTTAATGAAGATATTGTTGTTCCGCGTAGCAAATTGGCTGAATATATTCCGGCTGTTGAAAGGTTGGCTAAAAAATATAACCTTGTTTGCGCCATATTTGGACATATAGGAGATGGAAATCTCCATGTAAATTTTATGTTTGACCGCTCCAATCGCGATGACCTAGAGAGAGTTGAGAAGGCTGTGGAGGAACTTTTTAAATTGACAGTGAATTTCGGAGGCTCTATCACTGGAGAGCACGGTGTGGGGATTACGAAAAAGCCCTTTTTGAAACTTCAACTTGGTGAGGTAGGCATAGAGTTGGTTAAAGGAGTAAAAAAACTTTTCGATCCTAAAAATCTTTTCAATCCCGGTAAGTTGGTCGACGTCTAGAGCTCCTTTGAAAGTTTTTTTCTTTTTGCAAACCTTTAACGGTTCCTAACTTAAAATTTAGCTACCTTACATGGCCTACATCGCCCCTATTAAAGAACCCCTAAAGTTGGAAGTTAAGAACTTTAATTTCTACTACGGAGGTTTCCACGCTCTTAAAAATATCAACCTCCCGGTGGCTCAGAAACGTGTCACGGCCCTTATAGGACCTTCCGGTTGCGGAAAAACGACCCTTTTAAGGAGCTTTAACCGTATGCACGACCTCTATCCGGGAAACCGCTATGAAGGAGAGATAATCCTCTATCCGGACAAAATAAACATTCTTTCCAAAGAGATAGACCTTATAGAGCTCCGCTCCCGCATAGGGATGGTTTTCCAAAAACCTACTCCCTTTCCTATGTCGATATTCGATAATGTGGCCTTCGGCCTGAAGCTCAGAGGTATAAAGGACAAATCGGAGTTGGAAGCCCGCGTTGAGGAGGCGTTAAAAAAGGCCGCCCTTTGGGATGAGGTAAAAGATAGGCTTCACGAAAGCGCCTTTTCCCTTTCGGGAGGTCAACAGCAGAGGCTCGTTATAGCGCGCGCCATTGCTGTGGAACCGGAGGTTTTACTCTTCGACGAACCGACCTCCGCCCTAGACCCGATTTCGACCGCCAAAATAGAGGAACTTGTTATCGAACTTAGGGAGAGCATAACGATTTTGATAGTTACCCACAATATGCAGCAGGCCTCGAGAATTTCCGACTACACCGCCTTTATGTATTTGGGAGAGATTATCGAATTTGGACCTACCGAACAGATATTTACAAATCCGAAGGAAAAACTTACGGAGGATTACATAACCGGAAGATTCGGTTAGAGAATTATCAGGTTGTCCCTGTGGATAACCTCTGTCGGTCTATTTGGAAATAGTTTCTTTATCTGTTCGCTATTTTTTCCAAGAACCTTTTTAAGTTCCAAAGAGGAAAAATTTACCTTGCCTTTGGCAAAAATTTCACCTGTCCCTTCAAGGGCAATGGAAACTGTATCGCCCCTTTCGAAGGTCCCTTCAAAAGCTTTAACGCCCACCGCAAGGAGACTCTTTCCTTTTAAAATAGCCCTCTTGGCTCCCTCATCGACAAAGATAATTCCCTTCGGTTGCTCTATGTAGGCGATAAGTTTCTTTTTACCCCTTACCGGTTTAGGTGAAGGTTTTATTAAAGTTCCTTCGAAAGGTTCTCCCTTTAAAACTTTTCTTAAAGGGGTTTTTTTACCGATAATGGCAACCGGAATGCCTAAGGAATGGATAATTTTGGCCGCCTCCATTTTTGACCTCATACCACCCGAACCGTAATCGCTTCTTGTAGCCATTACATATTTAAAAGCCTCAGCGGGATTATTTAATTCTTTTAAAAGTCTACTTCCCGCTTCGCGGGGGTCTCCGGTATAGATACCACCTGCTGTTGACATAACAATTACGAAACGGGGATTCAACATAACGGCCAGATAAGCGGCCAAAAAATCGTTATCTCCGAAAATAAGTTCCTCAACCGCTATGGCATCGTTTTCGTTTACTATTGGGAGAATATCCCATTTTAAAAGTTGCTGAAAGGTCGTTTTAGCAGTTTCGTAGCGTTGTCGATTTTTAAAAACATCTGTATTTAGAAGAACTTGACTCACCTTTATTCCATAGTTGGAAAAGACAGTATCGTAAAGGTGCATCAGGTAGGCTTGCCCGACCGAGGCGAGTGCCTGTTTTTCCACCAAAGTTTTTGGTTTTCTACTGAAACCGATTTTTTTTACACCTGCAAGAACCGCACCGGAGGAAACCAAAACGAATTTATAATTCTCTTTTTTGAGGCTTTTAATCTGTTCCGCTAGAGAGGCTATAAAGGATAGATCTATATCTCCTCCGTCGGTTTGTAGGAGGTTGGAACCTATTTTTAGAATAACCAGCATTGGCCGAAAGTTAATATTTTGACCTATGCAGCTTGTGAAAAAGATATTTTGTTGGATCGCAGGACTATTTTTTGTAGGCTTTGTAGTTTTAATGGGTTTGGCCGCATGGCTAAAAACAAAATTACCCACAACTCCCAAAGTGGCCCTTATTAAGGTTGAAGGGGTAATAAACAGTTCCGATGATATTTTAAAAAAGCTCAAAAAAGTAGAGGAAGATAAATCGATAAAAGCCTTAGTTTTGAGGGTAAACTCTCCCGGAGGGGCGGTCGGTGCCTCGCAGGAGATTTATGAGGAACTTTTAAAGGTAAAAAATGAATACAAAAAACCTGTGGTGGTATCGATGGGTAATGTTGCCGCCTCCGGAGGTCTTTATATATCCTTACCTGCAAATGTGATTTTTGCGGAAGGGGGAACCATTACCGGGTCCATAGGGGTAATAATCCAAAAGTTGGATATTCAAAAACTTGCAGACAAAATCGGTGTAAAAATGGAAGTTGTCAAAACTGGAAAGTTCAAAGATATCCTCAACCCTTTTAGAGAGATGACCGATGAGGAGAGAAAATACCTTCTTGAGTTGGAGAAAAATGTTTTGAACCAATTTAAGGAAGCGGTAGTAAAAAATAGGGATAAAAAGTTAAAGGTAAAAATTGACGAGATAGCGGACGGCCGAATTTTTAGCGGTCAGCAGGCACTCCAAATAGGGCTTATAGACAAAATCGGCAATTTGGAAGATGCAATTAACGAGGCGGCGAAGTTGGCCGGTATTAAAGGAAAACCTGTTGTGGTTGAACTTAAAAAGGAGCAACCTTTGGTGAAGAAACTTTTGGGTAGCGACCTTAAAGGGTTTGTTCCTTTCGACACCTCTACAACATTTGGTCTTTACTACCTAATGACCTACTAAAGTTTTTCTCTTTTTTGCAACAACCTTAATCCGTCTACAACAATTTTCTATGAATGGTAAAGATAAAAAGTAAACCTATAACAGTGCTAACGATAGAAATAGAGAACAATGACGTTGCCAGTATTCTAAGCCAGCTGAAGGAGATTTTTAATAAAAAGTTTTTTGCTGAAAGTAGCGGTATGCCCTTTTTAATCCAGGCTAAAAATGGAGTTTCAGAAACCACTTTAAAGGTGGTTGAAGAGTTTCTTCGCAGCAAAGGTTTAAAACCTCTATTAAAGTTTCCTGAAAAAGAAGAAAGTTTGAAAAAAACGGCAGAGGTGGAGCTGGAAAATGTTAAAAGTTCCTCGGTATTGGTTATAAATAAAGACCTCCGCTCAGGACAGATAGTGGAACATTTTGGAGATGTGATTTTGATAGGGGACCTGAATCCGGGAGCTGAAATTAGGGCAACCGGAAACATTATTGTTTTTGGAAAATTGAGGGGGATAGCCTGGGCCGGCTATCTAGGAAATACCGATGCGGTAATTGTAGCTTTAAAAATGCAACCTCAACAGTTAAGAATAGCTAACATTTTCGCAATTCCCGAGGAAGAAGAGGAAGATACTTCGGATAGGGCCGAAGTGGCAAGGATAAAGGATGATGAAATCGTTTTGGAACCTTTAGGTTAAGCCTCTTTTATCAATTTCTCTTTAAGATATTCCAACCGTTGGAGTTTCTTTTGAAGCCTATCAAGGCTATTTTTAATCCTTCCAATATTCCCTTCGATAAAATCCATAACTTTATTGAATTTCTTAGTAAACTGCTCGTTGTAATAACTTTTAAGTGTCTTAGAGTAATAAGTTCTGAGATTATTCACCCTTTCTGTTAACCTTGAATAAAGCTGGTTTCTTGCAGAAAGCATTTTGTAGAGACTTATAAGGGCTACTATTCCGCCAAAGGCGGCTATTGCTATTCCTAAATATTTGATATCTTCCTGCGAGGCTAAAGCAAAGAGCAAGCCCCCTCCTAACGCTACCAATAGGGCCACCGGGAAAACCCATTTTGCAACCGCTCCCGGTTTACCCGCAGAGTAGGGAAGGTTTTCTATATCCTTCAAGAGTTTCTCTTTTAATCTATCAAGCCCCGCAGGTATGGTTGGTTCCACTACCAACTCCGGATGGATTTTTTTTAACCTTACAAACTCCGGTCGGTAATCGAGCAATTCCTTAATCCTATCCAAGGTTTCATTTTCCAAAAAGTGTCCTTTTATAGTTATTTCCAACTCCTCTATAACTTTTGAAGGATTCTTAATAACTTCCCAGCTACCATATTTGGCCAAAATTTCTTCCACATCCTTTTGTAGGTCGTAAAACAATTCATTCAAAACTTCATCTATTTGGGAAAATTTCTCATTTTTCACTGTAGAAGCAAAATTTTGGGTAGAAGCCTTTATTTGAAGCCATTTTTCCCTTTCCCTTTCAAGATTTTCCAGTTTCCTTCTTTTGTCAAGTAGCTCATTTCCAGAAAGGAGTTTGAGGAGTTTTTCCTTTATTGCGGCAAACTTTACCCTTTTAGCCTTTTCCGCTATCTCTTCGAAAATAAATCTTCTAAACTTCTCCCATTCTTGAGTAAGAATAGGATGGTTGGTATCTCCTTTTCTTATCAATCTTAAAGAAAAAGCAAAAATAGGTGTGTTATCCACATCTTCCGAACTTAAAACTTCCCTTAGCCGTTCTCTCACAAACTCCTTAAGCCTTTTAATCTTGTCGGGGTCTTCTTCGTAGACATCGGGAGCTTCAAAGATATTTATTACGTAGGCAAGCTGAGTGGAATGTTTTTCCGCCAAAAGTTTTAGGAGTTCCTCTATCTCCTTTGAATAGGCTTGTGTTGAAGGGGCAACCACCACAACGAGGTCGGCTTTGTGTAGGTATCCTAAAAGGGTCTCTTCATGCTCTTTTACCGCGGAGGAGGCTCCCGGTGTATCTACCAAAACTATATGCTCCAATTTCGGGTCGTTTATACAGATAAGCTCCGTAGAGGGGTTAATTTTTTCCTTCTTCTCTATCGGACAGTGGGTTACCAAAACTATCCTGTTGGTAGTGGGAAGGTCCCTTTCCGCAACCACCTTTTGACCTAAAAGGGTGTTTATAAGGGAGGATTTACCCGCGTTGTACTCACCTATAAAGGCTATATGAACCTTATCTATTTGGGAGGTAATATCGTCCACATACTTAACGAGGTGGGGAAGCTCGAGGTCCTTCAAAAGGAGTTTTATCTCTTCAAATAACTTCTCCATTAATGGAGCTATTTTAGAATTTAGCAACCTTGTATGGTTGTAGGGGAACTGGGACTTTTACTCCTTTTGTTGGTTCTTTCCGGATTTTTTGCCTCCGCGGAGGTTGCCTTTTTCGGGCTAAATACCTTCCTTTTAGA
>JALSNH010000188.1 GCA_026987085.1 Aquificota bacterium
GCGGTTGGGGTAGAGGTTTCGGGCAAGGCTGGTGTAAAGGTTGGCGCCACCGTTTAGGTTGGGGGTGGTAATTTCCCTTTATCAAAGTAAATTCTCTTCCTCATCTTTCATAAGTTTGTAAACTATCCCGTCTACCAAAGCCCGCCAAGAGGCCTCTATAATGTTTTCGTGAACTCCTACGGTTGCCCACTTTCTCTTACCATCGGTGAACTCTATAAGAACCCTAACCTTTGCGGCGGTTCCTTCCGTTTCGTTAACTATCCGAACTTTGTAATCGATAAGCTGAATATCGGCTATAGAAGGATAAAATTCCTTAAGAGCCTTTCTAAGCGCTTTATCGAGGGCGTTAACGGGACCGTTGCCGAGGGCGGCCGTGTGCTCCTCAAAGTTTTCCAAAGATACCCTTACGGTAGCCTCCGAAACTGGAGAAATATCGCCTTTCCTTTTCGCTATCAGTATGCGGTAGGCATCGAAGTTAAAGAAATCCTTAACCAGTCCGAAATGTCGCTTTATTAGTAGTTCCAAGGAGGCCTCGGCAGCTTCAAAGTGATAGCCTTCCTTTTCAAGCTCTTTGATTTTATCTACAAGCTTGCGGAGTTCCACCGAATTGGGTTCTACATTTGTTATTCCATACTCCTTAAGTTTTGCTATAAGGTTGCTTCGTCCCGCCATATCGGAGACCGTTATCTTTCTCCTATTACCTACCAGTTCGGGATTGATATGTTCGTAGGTTTCTGGATTCTTCAAGACAGCCGAGGCGTGAACTCCCGCTTTGTGGGTAAAGGCGCTATCTCCCACATAGGGCATATTTTTAGGTAAGGGAACGTTAGCCAATTCCGCCACAAAGTGGGCAAGCTCTTTGAGTTTTTTAAGATTTTCGGGAGGAACAGTTTCAAATCCCATCTTTAGTTGCAGGTTTGGTATTACCGAACATAGGTTTGCATTTCCCGTTCTTTCACCGAGACCGTTAATAGTTCCGTGAACCTGACTTGCACCTCCGAGAACGGCCATTAAGGAGTTAGCCACCGCACAATCGCTATCGTTGTGGGCGTGGATACCTATTTTTGCTTTGTCTCCAAACTTTTCAAAAACCTCTTTGGTTATTTCGTAAACCTCATGGGGTAAAGCTCCGCCGTTGGTGTCGCAGAGGACCAACCAATCCGCTCCGCCGTTTACGGCGGCTTCCAAAACTTTTAAAGCATATTCCTTATTTCTTTTAAAACCATCGAAAAAGTGCTCAGCATCGAAGATAACTTCCCTGCCGTGTTTCTTTAAAAAGGAGCAGGTTTCCTCCACCATTCTTAGGTTTTCATCTAAGGTAGTTTTCAAAGCATCCGTTACGTGGAGGTCCCAACTTTTTCCGAAAATGGTAATAGCTTTGGTTTCCGCCCTTAAAAGGTTTAAAACAAGTTCATCATCTTCCACTTTACGGTTCGGTCTTCTCGTAGACCCAAAGGCGGTTATTTTTGAATGCTTTAAAGGAAGCTTTTTAACCTCTTTAAAGTAGAGGGTGTCTTTAGGGTTGGCTCCCGGCCAACCTCCCTCGATGTAGTCGATACCAAATTCGTCGAGCTTTTGGGTTATACGGAGTTTATCCTCCAAAGAAAAGTTAACACCCTCCGTTTGGGCCCCATCGCGGAGGGTTGTATCGTATATAAAAACTTTTTTGAAGTTTGCAACTTTTTCGCAACCCATAAAGGTTATCTTATGTTTCGCCACCCTTTTAAGGGTTCTGAACAAATAGAAACCTAAAAGGGTTTCAACTGAATCAAACCCATAAGAAGTTTTTCTAAAAATTGAAAATTTTGAAAAGTGGTTATGGAAAAAAAGAGGGCGGTTGCACTCTTTTCGGGCGGACTCGATAGCATCTTGGCCGCCAAGCTCGTTATGGAGCAAGGTATAGAGGTTGTAGGTCTCCATATAAAAACCGGTTTCCACTCGGAGGATGTAAAAGAAAGACTCGGCCTTATACAGGACAAAAAGGAACTTCCCATCTA
>JALSNH010000189.1 GCA_026987085.1 Aquificota bacterium
CCCTCCTCTATGCGAAGGAGGTAGGTATAGAGACCTGCTCGGGTGGACTCTTTGGAATGGGCGAAACTTGGGAGGATAGGGTTGATTTGGCCCTCACCTTAAGGGAACTTGAAGTTGACTCGATACCACTCAACTTTTTGATACCTATAGAGGGAACCCCTTTAGGAGATAGACCCTTACTTACTCCATTGGAGGCTCTAAAGATTATAGCCATCTTCAGGTTCGCCAATCCTAAGGCGGAGCTCCGCTTAGCGGGCGGAAGGGAGCGGATTTTGGGCGACTACCTCGGAATGGCCAACTTTATGGTAAATGCCCATATGGTAGGAGGATATTTAACAAGGGCAGGAAGGGATCCGAAAGAGGACCTAAAAATGGTCGGAGGAATAGGTTTGAGGCTCCTTTAAAATCCTAAACTATATTGTTTGCCTTTATAGAAAAATTGCAGGCTAAAACCCCGTATCTATAAAAAGGTGTAAAGCCACCCGAAAGCTCGTATCTTTGATACGGAGCAGTTTACTATAAATAGACCTCAACCATACCAAAACCTCTGCCGGTTCTTTGCCCTAACCTCTTTTGGTAGAACTTTTTCAAAACCTCCGGTTGGTCTATCTGTTTCAAAA
Organism: Aquificota bacterium; assembly: GCA_026987085.1. Lineage (GTDB taxonomy): Bacteria > Aquificota > Aquificia > Aquificales > QOAS01 > QOAS01. The sequence goes on from JALSNH010000189.1 coordinate 621, forward strand.
AATCTTAAAAAAGGAGAAGTTTTAAAGGTTCCTACTTTGGCTCCTTTTCTCGATATATCCGGCGTCAGTTTGCTCCATTAAGTTCACTTTGAGGACTTAAGATTTTTTCCTCTCCTTGAGTCTATCCTTTAGAGTCCTCGGTTTAGGAGTTCTTGGTTTTTTCTCCGCCAAAGGAGGCTCATTTATATCTTCTCCCAAAGGTGGGTTTGATATTCCAATTCCTTCGGCAGGAAATTGCCCTATTTCTTGAGGTAGCAATGTTCCCTCGGTGGGAGAGGGTTGCTGCTCGGGAGTGGCCAGTTCTACATGCATCAACGATTGGATTACCGCGTATTTAAACTCGTTTAGGAAGTTTTCAAACATCTCGTAGGCCTCTTTTTGGTATTCGGCTACCGGGTCCCTCATACCGTAGCCGCGTAGATATATGCCTTCTCTGAGGCGGTCGAGGTGGTGCAGGTGCTTTCTCCAAAGCATATCCAAAACCTGCAGGGAGAGCATTTTTACCAGTTCCTCCATAAGGCCCTTTCCGAAAAACTCCTCCTTTTGGGTGTAGAGCTCTTTAAGTTTCCCTACGAGGAACTCTTTTAGCTCTTCCCTCGAACGGACATTTTCGGGAACTTCAATCCTTTCTCCGGTGAGTTCGAAAAACTTCCTTTCGAGGTAATCCCTTGTTTCTCTCTCCTCTTGGGGGATGTTTCTTTCAATTTCCCAAAGTTCAGGCTCATCGGCGGGAGCGTAGCGGTTTACCAAAATATCGGCAACATCGTCGATAAACTCCTCAACCAGTTTCCTTAAATCTTTACCCTCCAATATTTGGCGGCGGAGTTTGTAGACCACGTTCCTTTGGACGTTCATAACATCGTCCATATCGAGTATCCGTTTACGGATTTGGAAGTTTTGGGCTTCGACCCTCTTTTGGGCATTTTCGATAGCTTTGGAAACCATTTTGCTCTCAAGAGGTTCATCTTCGGGAATGTTTAGCAGTTCCATAAGTTTTTGAACCCTCTCACCGCCAAAGAGCCTAATTAGATGGTCTTCGAGGGAGATTATAAAACGGCTCTCGCCCGGGTCACCCTGACGGCCCGACCTACCCCTGAGCTGGTTGTCGATACGGCGGCTTTCGTGCCTTTCGGTTCCTATAACGTAGAGCCCGCCAAGTTTCTTAACTTTTTCTTTCTCTTCGGAAGTTATCTTTATAGCCTCTTCGAGGGCCTTTTTCCACTCTTCCTCCGGGGCCTCCTCGGGAACCTCAAATCCCCGCTTTTTTAAAATCTCTTTAGCCAGATATTCCGGATTACCGCCGAGCAAAATGTCGGTTCCCCTACCCGCCATGTTGGTGGCTATCGTTATAGCGTTGAGCCTTCCCG
>JALSNH010000190.1 GCA_026987085.1 Aquificota bacterium
ACCTAAATTCTCTTCTTTCCTCCAAAAGACTTTCCAGTTGAAAATCCTCAAGAAGGTCGAGATAACTACCGAAAGCGGCTCCAAAACCTATTCTACTTACTTTCAGAGTGGGAAGTTTTCCTTTTAAAACCTTCGCAAGGTAGGAAGCGGTAGCTTCACCCTCCGTGTTGGGATTAGTTGCTATTATTATCTCAACAGGTTGATACCTTTCCACCCTCTCCAAAAGGCGGTCTATATTCAAATCTTCGGGACCGATGCCTTCAAGTGGAGATATCCGCCCTCCCAAAATGTGGTAAACACCTTTGTATTTACCGAGCCTTTCAATAGAGTAAGCATCGGAACTTTCTTCAACCACAGTGATCAACTTTTTAATCCTTTTAGGAGAAGTGCAAATATCGCAAACTTCTTTGGGAGTGTATATCCCGCATTCTTTACAAGGCTTTAGCTTTTCCACCGCATTCGCAAGATTCTTCACTATTTCCGTTCGCTCTTTGGGAGGTAGTTTTAAAAGCGAATAAAAGAACCGGGAAGCTCCCCTCTCACCGTATCCAGGAATTTTTTGAAGCAATTCCAAGGTTTTTTCTATCTCTTCCGGAATGAAGGGCATCTTTTCGCTTTAAGTTTAAAGGAAAAAACAAACTTTTATGCAAACAAGCTTTTTTACGAGGTCCTATTTAAAACCTTTAAAAAGTCCTCATAAATTTGGCGGGAATGTTCCAAAGTTATAGTCAATCTCAACCTTGCCTTTCCTTTTTCCACTGTCGGATACCTTATAGCCTGGACAAAGTAGCCCTTTTGAAGGAGATAATCCCTCAATTCCATTGCGCGTTTTTCATCGTAAACCATTATTGGAACTATAGGAGTGAAATATTCAGTTATACCCAAATCCCATCCAAGCTTTTTTAACTCGTTTTTTACCCACCTTGAAAGGTCTTGTAATTTTTCAATCAATTGTGGTTCACCTTTCAAAATCTCCAAACCTTTTTTGGCAGCCGCAAGGGCGGGCGGAGGTAAAGATGTGGAAAAAATTACAGGCCTTGCATTGTTTATTAAAAACTCTATAACCGTTGAAGAGGCACATATATACGCTCCATAACTTCCAAGGGCCTTTGAAAAAGTTCCTACCTCCACAATGAAAGGTTTCCACTCAATCTTCCAAAAATGGAGAGAGGATATACCTACCGTTCCTGTAGCGTGGGCATCATCTACAATAAGAAAACATTTGTAGGTTTCGGCAATTTCTGTAAGCTCCTTTAAAGGTGCAAGATCCCCATCCATACTAAAAACACCATCGGTGATTATTAAGCACTTTTTGTATTTACTTCTTTTTTTATCGAGGAAACTTTTTACTATTTCCGTATCTTTGTGAGGATAGATAAATCTATCGGCTTTAGATAACCTTACTCCATCCACTATGGAGGCGTGGTTTAAACGGTCGGAAAGAATTACATCTCCTTCTCCTGCCAGAGAAGTTATAACGGCTAAATTTGCCAGATAACCGCTTCCAACCGTTATGCACGCCGGAATTTCCTTTACCCTACTTAGAACTTTCTCAACCTTTCTATGAAGTCCTGTATAGCCGCTTACCAGTTGGGAAGCCCCGCTACCGGTTCCGTAAATATCGATAGCCTTTTTAGCGGCCTCCTTTACCTCTCTTCGATTTGAAAGATTCAAATAGTTATTTGAACATAAAACTTTTAGCCCTTCGGGAATAAACCTTTCCCGGTAGAGATTTTTCCTTTTTAACTCTTCGAGTTCCTTTTTTAAAAGTTCCTCCACAGGATTTAAAAGTTAACGAAAATACCGCACCGATTTTTGGAAAAGTTTCAATCTTGTCAACAGTGGAGGGTTTAAAAATTTCTTTCCAAAAGAAGGGATTTTCAAAAGTATTTTTCCGATGAAGGGTGAAAACACTTTCCAATGCCCCTACTGTGGGGTAGGATGCGGACTTTATACCAACAAAGGTGAGGTACCTCTAGATGATGAAGTAATTTCTTCCGATTTAAAGGTTAGAGGTTTAAAAAATCATCCCGCCAATAAAGGGTTAATTTGTTTGAAAGGAGTAACATTACCTATAACTTGGAAAAAAAACAGGTTAGACTCCCCACTTTATAGGAAAAACAAAAATGAAGCCTTTAAAAGAATATCTTGGGAAGAGGCTTACGAAATCATTACCGATAAACTTTCGAAACTTTCCTCTGAGGAGATTTATTTCTACATTTCAGGTCAATTGCTTACCGAAGAAAGTTATGTAATCAACAAATTTGCTAAGGGCTTATTAAAAACCAACAATATCGATGCAAACTCTCGTCTTTGTATGGCCAGCGCTGTGGTAGCTTACAAAATGGCTTTCGGTAGCGATGGCCCCCCTTGCAGTTATGACGATATAGAAGATGCCGATGTTTTTTTATTTGTCGGTTCGAACGCGGCCGTAGCCCATCCCGTTCTATTTAACCGCATTCAAAGGGTTAAAAATCCTAATAAGGTTTTAATAACTATTGATCCCATAGAATCGGAGACGGCCAAAAAAAGTCATCTTCACATTAGAATTAATGCGGGAACCGATACGGTTCTATTAAACGCAGTTCTTTATCTTCTCTACAAAAGCGGAAGGATAGATAAGGAATTTATTAACCTGTATACGGAGGGTTTTGAACAAGCTATAGAGGAGGCAAAAAAATATCCTCCTTCGCTGGCAGCAAAAATTTGCGGAGTAAAGGAAAGGGATATAGAGCTTTTAGCCTATCTTTTCGCTTCCGCCAAAAAACTTATCTCCTTTTGGTCTATGGGATTAAACCAATCCCTAAATGGGGTTATGAAAAATTTGGCACTTATAAATCTCCATTTGGCCACCGGAAGGCTAGGCGAAAAGGGCTGCCCTTTTTCCTTAACGGGACAACCAAACGCAATGGGCGGCCGCGAGGTGGGATATTTAACCAACGGATTGCCCGGTTATAGAGATGTCCGCATTGAGGAAGAACGAAGGGATATAGAACAACTTTGGGGAGTTAACGGTATAAATAACATTCCGGGTCCCACCATAACGGAAGCTATCGACCTTATACTAGATGAAAAAATAAAACTTCTTTGGGTAGTAGGAACAAATCCTGCTATAACTCTACCTGAGTTAGGTAAGGTATGGAAAGCCCTTGAAAAGGTCTTTTTGGTTGTAAATGAGGCCTATAGTGATGCGGACACATTGAAATTTGCCAATATTGTTTTTCCTGCTCAAATAGTTCCCGAAAAGGAAGGAATAATGACCGGTTCCGATAGAACCATTACTTTTATCCATTCCCAGATAGAACCCCCTCCGAACACAAAACCGGATTGGTTAATTTTTACCGAAGTTGCCCAAAGAATGGGTGCAAAAGATTTGTTTCCTTACACCGATAGGAAGGAAATTTTTGAGGAATTTAAAAAAACTACAAAAGGAAGGCTTTGCGATATTTCCACCTTTGAGGAAAAGGATCTTCCCAAAAGGTGGGGCAGAAGATGGTTATACCAGACGGAGAACGGTTGGAAGTTTAAAACTCCTTCCGGCAAGGCAAAATTCTACGCTGCAACCTTCGATATTGCCGATATAGATAAGAACCTCCTTAAGGAGGAAGGTTTTGAAGCTACCTTAAAAGAGGATGAATTTATCCTTATAAACGGTCGTTTAAAAAACCATTGGCACACGATGACCAAAACGGGAAAAGTTGATATTCTCCTCAAACAGGAACTTCCTCCCTTTGCAATAATCCATCCCAAAGATGCCGACAAGCTAAATATAGATGAATGGGACCTTATAGAAATTAGCGATGGAGAGAATAGCATTGTAAGGGTGGCAATATTTGGAAAAATACAGAGAAGGCATATTTGGACCTACTTTGGCTATCCTCTTTGGTATTCGGAAACTTCCACAAACCTCCTTTACAAGGATAGGGTAGACCCCTATTCCAAAGAGCCGGACCTTAAATTTAGAAAGGTAAAGGTAAAACTCCACAAAAAGGTTAAGCTGGAGGAGTATTAGTTTCCTCCTTCCTAAGGAATTTCCTTTTTCTAGCCTCGGAAAGTGTAGGTCCTATTTTTACCAAACCTAAGTCGGTTATTTCCATTAGATGGAGTTTTGTATCGTGTCCGCAAAGGCGACACCCATCTATGCGGAAAAATCTAACGAGGTCTCCAATTTCCGCTCCGTAAAGTTTGGCTTGATACTGGGTTAAAACTAGCTCTTTAGCCATCACAAAGGTGCAATCAACTATATGGCTTACCGCATAGCCTCCTGCAGCTTCAGCCGATAGTTCCTCATGACCGCTTCTCTTTTGAGATACAAAAATAGCGGTTTGATACCACTTTTTCATAAAATTAAAAAACTGCCTAACTATTTGACGGGCAAGCATCTCTTTTGCTTCAAAAAGGCCTGTTATAGAGTCGATAATGGTAAATCTCGGCTTGTAAGTTCTGTAAACGTAAGCAAGAGTTTCAAACATATCGGGAAGGTTGTTTCTTATCTTGTGGTTGGAAGCCGCGTCCAACATAATAATGTTGTCTTCAAACTCCTCAAACTTTAGGCCCATAGCTGCCGCCCGTTCTTTTAACCCAAGAGCCACAAAAGGAGCGGGACTTTCAACGGTAATAAAAACTACCTTTTCTCCTTCGGAGGCTCTCTTTATTGCTATCTGCTCCGCCATTAGAGATTTACCGGTGTCCGATACCCCCGTAAGGTTTATTACCGCATACCTTGGAATACCTCCTAAAGGTTTCTTTTGAACCTTTCCCGTTTTAGAGTCTATTTCGGCTCTAAAAAAGAGATTATCGAGCCCTTCAACACCGGTAGGCACCCCTTCTAGTTTTGGAGCCTTTTGTATGGCCTCGTGGCCGAGCCATATAGCTTCCTTTACAACTTCAGGTTTATGGTATTCCTCTTCGGGATAAAACCTCTTTTCAAATCTATCCATAATTAGGAAAGATAGAAAAATTGACCTTGGTTAGGAAGTTTAAAAAGAAAAAAGATTAAGAGTTAAGAAGTTCCAGAGCTTTAAGAACTTTTAAACCGGCCTCATTGATAGAGGTTTTACCAATTAGGTTGGCAACCCTTAAAACTACCAACTCTTTTTCGAAAGTATCCTTATCTAAACCGGTTAACCTAAGGGCTTCCTCGATATTTTTAGGCAAGATTCTAACCCTTTCTTCTTTTACATAGAGGTTTCCAACCTTTCTAAGGGCTTCGAGAATTCTTACCGCAATAGGTGTAAGCGGTTGGGCTACACCTTCGGGAACACCTGCTAAAGCCTCTTTTATCAATTTACCGGCTTCGGTAAGAATTACAGCTTCATTTTGAAGAATATTGAGATAACCTCTAGCTTCCAATTTATTCAAAGCGTAAGTTACCTCTTCCTTCCAAGTTTCGTCAAACTGAGCGTAAACATCTTTTAGGAAAAAGCCTCTAGCGGGGATTTTATGGAGAACTTGAAGTTCAAATCGGGTGATGTGGGGTAGCCTACGGATTTTGTAAGCCAACTCGGAGTAAAGTTTTCCTGCAACGGTAGGTTCTCCGGCACCTATCAGCTTTTCCTCAACAGCCCGGTTATACCAATCTACATTAGGCGCAGAAATTTCCCTGTTTGTTATAGTTATGGCTTTAACTGCGGTAGAGCTTATTTCTCTAAAGCCTCTTTGTTTCATATCGTTAAGAACTTCCTCTCCATATTCGGTGAGCTTATGAACCTTTTGTCCTTTATGCTCTTCGGTAGTTATTAGGTTGAACGCTTCAAGTGTATAAAGAGCCTCTTGAACCACATCGAAAAGTTTTTCATACCATTCATTACCCTTTTCGTAGAAAGACTTGAATAATTCCTCTATGGATTTAACTTCGGCAAATTTCTTTCTAATTTCCTCCTTTTTCTTATAGTTGAAATCTTGATTGATTTTTCTTCCGTAGTAGTCGACCAAGTGCTTATACTCTTTTAGAGGTTTTTCCAATAGAAAGTGAACGATTTGGTCTACAGTAGGAACTATTTCGGGATTTTTGGGATTTTCTTCCTTCCAAATGTAGTCGATAGTTTTTAAAAGTTCCGCTTCGAGGATTTCAATATTAAAGGTCCTTACAGGGAGAAACTCTTTATCCTTCCATAAACGGTAAACCTCTATCAATTTTTCTCCGCCGGGGTAAAGGTTTCCTTCCTCGTCAACCAAACCGAGTTCCCATAGAGTTTCCTTTTCGCTATCGGAGAGATTTTCAAAACCCTCGTCGAGGATTTTTATCAACGAATAGAGAATATCTTCGCTTATCAAAACCGGTAAGCTGGGAGCTATGTAGTTTAAGGCGTCTTTAACAGCTTTACCTAAACCTGTAAAGGCGTAGATGTCGCTGTTAGGAACCGAGAAGGCTATAAGTCTCATAGATTCCAGCAATTCCGGAAAACGTCCACCTTCCGGAAGATGACCACTTTCGTTGGGCCCTACAGGAGTTTGCTTAATGTATTCGGCTAGCTCTTTTGAAATTTCCAAGCGTGGTGTGGCGTTTTTGAAAATTTCGAAGATATCTTTTGCGTATCTATTAATAACCTTAAATTCACCTTTCTTTTCTTCTTTTTTAATCTCAATGAAACCTCTTTCTTCCAAAGCTTTTTCGGTGAGTTCACCAGGTAGGTCGTTATTTTCAATAGCATCTGCAATCATAGTGATGACTTCGGTTCCGAGCCATCTAAAGTTTTTGTCCCAATGTTCCGGATGGGGAATTAGACCTTTTTCAACCATTTCTTCCAGAAGGGTTACCAGAGCCCTACCCCAGTATGTGAGACCGTATTGAAGGGGATTATAGAGTTCGGCTAAGTTTTGAAATTCCAATTCTTGAAAGATAGGTTCCCTTTCAGGGCTAATGTTGTAATAGATATCGCTTCTTTCCCTTTCTCTTTCATGTTTTAGAAGGTCCAGCAGTGCTATTGCGTGCTCTTTTCTAATTAGCATCTTTTCCTCCTTTATAGTTTTTTTATCAAAAACTTTGTTAGTAAATATATAAAGTTTAATTCAAAAGGTCAAACTTTAAGTTAAAAAATCCCTGAAAAGTTTTTCCTTTTTTAAGACCCTTTCCAAATAACGGATTACATATTTTCCAAAAAGGTCAAATTCAAGATTTACAAAATCGCCCCTCTTGCGGAATTGAAAATTGGTTGTTCTAAAAGTGTGGGGGATTAAATTTATCTCTACCCAGTTGAGACCCACTTTATTTATAGTTAAACTTACCCCGTCCACTGCTATAGAACCCTTTTCAACCACCAAAGGGGAAAATTTTTCTTCAAAGGAAACCCTTAAAAGGTAATGTTTCCCTAGCGGTTTTAATTCCTCTATTTTTCCTACGGTATCTATATGTCCTTGAACTATATGTCCGCCTAAAGGTTTGTTTAAGGTCAATGCCCTTTCAAGGTTTACCTTTTCGCCAATTTTTAAAAACCTCAGATTGGTTCTGTTTAGTGTTTCTTTAGATACATCGAAAGTTATCAGGCTATTGAAAATTTCCACGGCGGTTAAGCAAACACCGTTAACCGCTATGCTATCTCCCAATGCTACATCTTTTAGAGATGTCTCCACCGTCAACCTTGTATTAGCTGAACTGTAATGAATATTCCTAACGGTTCCTAAATCCTCAACCAATCCGGTGAACATTTAAAGTTAATTGAATCCCTTTAGAGGAAAATTTTTAAAGGAGAAACCTATTTAAGGACTTAAAACTTAAAAATACTTTTATCGGAGTTGGTGTGATTTTTGTAGGGAACCGGAATATATTGAACGGAGGGAACACTATTTTGTTTGGGTTGGGGATATAGCTCCATAAGTTCGTAAACCTCTTCAGGAACTTCGGTAGAGACCCTTAAACCGTATTCCTTTAGCAGGTCGTAGGTTAAGGGATAGTCGTGGGTCCACTTACCTTGTGAAAAATCTTCCGCAACCTTTTTAGCTATCTCTTCGTCGTATCCTTTCTTTTTCAAAAGGTTGTACACATAGTCATACATCTGCTTTAGAGCTTTTTCAGCTACATCACCGAGAATTAGGGTTTGGTCATCCAATTTTTCAACGGGTTTGGTTTCTACCGCTTTTTTAATCGAAGCCGCGGGCAGCTGCCCAAGTTGCGGGTCTACAGGCCCTAGAACCGCGTGCGGATCCATAATTATCTTATCGGCGGCCAACGCTATAAGGGTTCCTCCGCTCATCGCATAGTGGGGAACTATTACCCTAACCTCTCCTTTATGGTCGGCGAGGGCGTTGGCTATTTGTGTTGCGGCTAAGGCCAAACCTCCGGGAGTATGAATAATAAAGTCAATAGGCATATCGTCGGGGGTCATGCGGATTGCGCGGAGAACCTCTTCGGAATCCTCTATGGTAATAAATTTAAAAATCGGTATTCCCAAAAAGCCCATAGTTTCCTGTCTGTGAATAAGTGTTATTACCCGGCTATTTCTTTTCCTTTCCAGACGGCGGATAAGATTTTCTCTTGTCCTTTGGAGCTGTATTTTGGAAAGCCAAGGTTGAAGAAAAACAAAGATAATAAGGAGCCACCACATTA
>JALSNH010000191.1 GCA_026987085.1 Aquificota bacterium
TTATTGTAATAATCATTTGATGTAAAAATCTTACCTCCTACGTAAGGCTTACCATTCTTGGCTGCTAATTTAAAAATTTCAAAACTTTTCCAATCCAATTTTTCCTTTTCGGAGCCATATTCGGGAGCCAACTTATTCGTTTCCTCTTCTTTTCCGGAACGTTTTAACATATGTAAATTCTTGAAGATAGCGTATTTGGTAGCTTCAGCTATTCCTATAGCTTCGGCTATATCCTTAGGATAACCAAGTTTTAAAGCTCTAAATTTCTGAAGAGCAGCCATTTTGGGAAATCTATTGACCTTTACAAGCATCAAATTTTAAATTGCTCTCTAAGAGTTCTATTGCAATATAAATAATATAATTAAATAAGGAAAAGATTAACACCTACTACCGGTAGGTCCGGAACATTCTTTACAAGGTTCAAAGTATTCAATATCGAACATAAATTTAAGTCCGAGCTCTTCAAACCAAGGGGTGATATTTTTAAGAAATTTAACCTTAGCCATAAAGTATTTCTCAAACCCTTCCTTCATCCAGTGAGCCCATTTACCTTCTTTCCATATAACTTTTTGACGCGGAGGTATGACGGGGTCGGCCAATACAAAGAAGCCTTTATCTCCAAAGTCCGCTATACATATAGCAGGCAAGCGGGGAGCCACCCTTTCGGGTATGTTTTTAACATCGTTGTAAATATTGTGAGCTACCGCAACCGCCATACCCTCTATCATTTGGCCCGTTTTGGGAGCTCCTGTTGGAATAGGAGTTTGTTGAACGGGTGGAATGGCTACACAAACACCCACTCCATAAATGTTGGGATAGTCGGGAACATACATACAGCGGTTGGTTTTTACAAAACCTTTCGGGTTGGCTACCTTATCGCCGGCCGACTTAATAACATCGGGCCCTTCAAAGAAGGGCATTAACATTGTTAATTTGCTTTCAACTTGATAGGTCTTAATTTCATTTCCTTCAATATCGCAAACTGCAAACTCAACGTAATCCTTCCCGACCTTTTTAACCTTTGCGTTAGAGTAGGCCCAGATTGATTTTTCCATAGTTATATCTTCGAGGTACCTCTTTGAGGGACCTATACCTCCCAAACCGGCATAACCGAGGTAGGGTTCCGAAGTTACTATAGTCATCTCCACTTTGTGGCGGATATGTTCCTTCCTCATGCGGTAGTCGACCATAAAAGCGAACTCGTAAAGTGGTCCGAAGCAAGATGTTCCCGGTATAGAACCTACAACTACAGGCCCGGGATTTTCTATCAGTTTCTGAATAGCTTCTCGAGTTTCTAAAGCGTGGTTTAAATTACAAATAGAATAAACCTTTGCTCCTTCTTCAATTTCAATATTAGGTTCCCAATTTAATGTAGGTCCTGTAGCGAAAACCAAATAATCGTATTCCACAATTTGTCCATTTGCCAATTTTACTTTTTGGGTATCGGGATCTACCTCTTCCGCCTTGGAATGTATAAATTGGATATCCCTTTTAGGGAGTAGTTTTGCCAAGTTCGCTTGTATTGAAGAAGGATTTTTATTTAAAACTGCAACGTGTGGAAGTGAGGGTGTAAAGGTAAAATTTTCTTTGTCGGAAATAAGAATAATTTCGAGATTTTTCATTAAATTTCTTAGTGCGTAAGCGGTAGCAAGCCCACCTACACCACCTCCAATAATTACAACCCTCTTTTTGGACATTTTTAGCCTCCAACGGTCTATTAAAAAATTCCGATATGCCGATATTTTGCCGTTTTTACAAATAGATAGACAGGCTTATTGAATGTCAAATAAATAAATACTTACTTTTTAAGGTAAAATCTTGAAAAGAAAAAGAATTTTTTTTGTATTGTAGATAGTTTTATACATTGGTTTGCTAAAATTTCCTATCTACTGTTTTGTTAGCTCAACTATCTTTTTATGGTAAATATTCGAAGAAATATCCTTTGGATTTTTGTAAAATATTACCTTTTGCAAATTTTAATAAGGAGGAAGAAGCTATGGCAGTTCCTAAGGCGAGAAAATCTAAAGCTAAAACAGCAATGAGAAAAGCTCAATGGTATAACAAATTGAAGGCTCAAAATTTAGTTCCCTGTCCGCATTGCAGTGAACTTATTAAACCTCATAGGGCTTGCCCTTTCTGTGGATACTATAAAGACAGGCAGGAATTGCCAGTGGAAGAAGAATTAGGAGGTTAAAAAAATTATTCCGCCCAAAGGGCGGCTTTTTTTCTAAGTAATTTCCTCCGGATTTACAGCTACAATGACTTTGGCAGGCCTTATTACTTTGTCGTGTAATTTATAGCCTTTTTGAACAATTTGAACGACCGTATTTTCCTCAACATCTTTTGTAGGAACCGTTGAAACAGCCTCACAAAGGGAATGATCAAATTTTTCAACAACTATTTCGGTAATACCATGTTTTTCAAAAACCTTTTTCATTTGGTTGTATATCATCTCAACACCTTTGTAAGCTTCCGAGCAGCCTTCAATTTTTTCCATATGTTGGAGTGCCCTTTCGAAGTTATCGAGAACTTCCAAAAGGTCTTTGGCAAATTTTTCTATACCGTAGCGGTTTTTTTCTTCTATTTCCTTTCTATGTTGTTCCCTTACTATTTCTAACTCCCTTTGGAGGGATATATACCTTTCATTACTCCTTTTGGCTATCTCTTCCAGCTTTTTAACTTTACCTTCAAGAGTTTCTACATATTTTTTTAGATGTTCCAGTTCCTTTTGAAGATCCTCTTTGGTTTGATCTTTTTTATGTTCTTCCCTTTTTTCACCGATGCCGTTAGTTTGTTTCTTTTTTTCCATCTCTATTATGGGTAAATTAAATTCAAATTTGAAAAGGTATTGTTTAAAATTGCCAACTTTTAATAGAAGATACCTTTTGTTGAACTACTCTCTATCAAAGAATGCGGGCTTTGGATATCTAAACCTCTTATAGATACGAGGTTTTTGCTTACTTTTTTCTATAAAATGGAGCATTTTCCAGAGTAGGTAGATACCTTTTCGAGAGAGCTTGTAAAAATATAATCCTGATAATGTTGAAGAAAAGTAAAGTTATTTCCTTTTTGGGGTTTACTATTCTTTTCTCTTCATGCGGGGTTGTCAAAGAAAGGTCTTTGCCTGCCGGTAGTTCCATTAAAACTTCTACAAATAAATCTCCTGAACAGGCTAAGCAAAAGGCTGCAGCCTTTTTTTATAAACTGGGTTTGGCGGCTATGGCGGAGAGTAATTATGCTAAAGCGATAGCAAATTTTAAAAGAGCTACGGAATTAACACCTAACGACCCTGTTTTATGGAAAAATCTAGGCGAAGCTTATATGTTTGCAAAATTCTACAAAAAGGCGGAAAAAAGCTTTCTAAGAGCCCTTCAACTGAAGCCGGATTACGGAGAAGTTTTATTTGACCTAGGTTTTCTTTATTACCAAATGGGAAATTACAAAAGGGCGGTTAAATGGTTGTCGAAAGCGGCAAATTTGGATACTTACGACGAAAGGTATAAAGCCTACCTATTGTTGGCCCATGCTTACAAAAAACTTGGGAAATATAAGGAGTATGAATTTGCCTTAAAAAGGGCTGTAGATCTTTTTCCGGCCTATAAGGAGGCACTTTTGGAATTGGCAGATTATTACGTTTCCACGGGAAATTTAAGCTCTGCTGAAAGCTATTATAGGCTTTATCTTTTTGAATATCCACAGGATTACGCAATTAAGCTGCGGTTGGCCCAAATTCTTGAAAGAGAGGGCAAATTAAAAGAAGCTAAGCTTTTATTAAAAAATATTATTGCGAATTGCCAAAACCCGGATATTGTAAAAAAAGCTTATAAGGAGGTTAATAAGCTCCTTCTTAAGGAGGCGCAACAAAAATCTAGAAATTTACCGGAATAGTTTTTAACATTACCTAACTCTATGAGGTTTTTATTGGTTTTAATAATTTCAACATTAACCGTTTTTGGTTTAGAACTTAAGCCCAACAGTAGGTATATTTGCTACATAACAAAGGTTCTTGATGGGGATACTATAAAATGCCGCTTTCCTTATCCGGTAAGTAAAAAAGTGAAAAGCTACCCGGTAAGATTGATAGGTATAGATACTCCGGAGACCGGAGTTCGAAAGAAAAATACGGGTAAACAGGCAAAGGAGTTAGAAAAAATAGCCTTTCAAACCTATCACAAACATATAGAGCTTTCAAAAAAAGATGTTGTTAATTACGGAATAGAAGCTAAAGACTTTGTTGAAAATGTTTTAAAAAATGTTTATGTTGCAGTTGTTGAGACCGACGTTCAGCCTACCGATCACTATGGACGGGTTTTAGGTTATATCTGGTTACCCGATGGAAAGATGTTGAATGAGAAAATTATCTGCAGTGGTTATGCCCTTTTATTAACCATTCCTCCAAATGTTAAATATGCAAAGGAGTTTCGTAAATGTTTTAGGAAGGCTGTAGAGGAGAAAAAAGGTTTTTGGAGGGAATTAACCGGCTACTGAAGCTAATCCGAAGGAAAACATCCCTAAAAGGGTGAGTATTAAGATAGCTGCCAGTTTATGTTCTTTTTTTAATTCCATCATTGGAAGGTTGTAATATTTGGCAAATACTTTATAGCTCTCTTTCATTATTACCAACGCAAGGGTAAGGAGTATTAGAGCTACCAAAGAAAGTATGAATTTTCCTTCTATTCCAAACTTTAGGGTTTGGAATATTAAAATGGCAACCGTAGTTAGAGACATAAATATTGCCGGGAAAAGGGTGTATTTGGTTGGAGCTTTTATACCTATAAGGTAGGCGGTTAGAACTATTAAGGTAAGGGCGGCAATAAGTTGGTTGGCACTACCAAAAACAGGCCAGATAACCGTCCAAGCATTTGTTAATGCAAATAGGGCTCCTAAAAGGAGGCCGGCTAAAGAAGCAATGTATTTATTTTTAATACCGGTAAGGTCGGTAAAAATTAGCCTATTAATACGGCTGGCACTATCAAGAGTGGTCATTACAAAAGCGTTAAGCATCATCATTCCAAAAAAGGAGGCCATAGCAAAGGTTATAAAGGGCAAGCCCTTAGAAACAATCTCACCGTATCCGTAGCCAAAAGCTAAAATAGGAGATTGCTTTAGTAGGTTTTGGAAGACGAAGCCTTCCGCTCCTTGAGGTTTGGAAAGCCAATAGAGGCCGGCAGAAACGGAAAGCAAGGCAACCAATGCTAATAAACTTTCCAAAAGCATTCCACCATAACCAACCAGTTTTGCATCACTTTCTTTATCCAACTGTTTCGAAGTTGTTCCGGAAGCAACCAAGGAGTGAAATCCGCTAATAGCACCGCAGGCAATTATTACAAACATAAAAGGCCAAAGCGGTGTAGTTGAAAGGTGAAAACCTGCAAAAGCGGGAGCTTTTAAAGTTTCAAAGGCAAAGAGACCGCCTAAAACGCCAAGGAGCAGACCAAAGATTAATTGAAATGTTGCCAGAAAATCCCGAGGTTGAAGGAGAATCCAAACGGGTGTTACCGATGCTATAAAGGCATAACCGAGAAGTAAAAGAGTCCACAAAATAAAAGGGTTTAGTCCGAAAGATGGAATATTTAATACAAACCAATATTCGTGAGAAGGTTGATAATGTCCTCCTATAGTAATCGGTATCTGGTAGCCGAGCCACAAAAGGAGCAGTAGGGAGATAAAGCCTATAAAGGCGGCAAACCAAATATTAAATCCAAAACGGTATATAAGGGTTCCTATTAAGATGGCTACCAATATAAGACCGAAACTCGGAAGGACCAGTTCCGGTTGTTTCATAAAGGTTTTTGCAGTTACTACGGCAAAAACTCCTACAACCAAGGAAAGCGCTACAAAAAGGAATATGGAAAACATGTTTTTGGCCAAGGGAGAGATGTTTTTTTCTGCTATTTTTACTATCGAAACTCCCTTTTCTTTAACGGAAGCTACCAAGGTAAGGTAATCGTGTACCGCTCCCATAAAAATACCGCCAAAGATTATCCAAAGCAGTGCTGGCGCCCAGCCAAAAAGGCTTGCTGCTAGAACAGGACCTATAATAGGACCGGCTCCCGCTATTGAGGCGAAGTGATGTCCCAAAAGGACCCATTTATTAGCTGGAACGTAATCTACACCGTCAAATTTTTTGTGGGCGGGGGTAGGTTTACTATCGTCGGGTTTGGCAATTTTTTTCTCTAATAAACCTCCGTAGAACTTATAACCTAAAAGAAGAACTACCAAGCCAAATGTTAAGAGAACAGTGGTGTTCATAAAAATTTTTAGCTTAAAAGCAGCGTCTTAAATCGTAAAGGATGTTGTATGTTGAGATTTAAAATTCTTGTTTTACATAAGAGGAAGATATCAATCTTGTAATTTATGCTCAAAAAGCTTTTTTTATCGATTGTACTTGTAGGTAGCGTTGGGTTTGCTTTCTCAGAAAGACAATGTATAAAGCTTATAGAAAGTGGAAGGATTAAATGTCCAACCCATTACTATATAGTAGAACCCGTTAAATTAATGCCCTACCTTATTAAGTTTCATAAGGAACTTAACCTTACAGAGAAACAAAAAAAGGAAATAAAAAGTTTAATTAAGGAAATTAAAGAAAGAATCATTCCTTTGGATAGGGAGATCGATAGAGTTTCGCAAAAACTTCGTCAGGATATGGTAAAAATAGATGATAAAAACTATATTAGAGCGGAGATGTATTATTTAGCCGCCTTAAAAGTTAGAAGAAGTATGTATAACTATTACTGTATTCAATCTTTGAAAAAGATCCTTTCGAAGGAACAGTTTGAAAAATTACTGCATTTGATGGAAAGGGTGAAGTGAGCTTTTGTGAACTGTTCTGTATAAAGTGTAAGTTTTCGGGTTGGTTTATACCCTTTATAGGGTATAGGGTTTTTAGCTTCCAATCTTTCTATAAAATAAACCGTCCATGTTTAATTTTGTTTACAAGCAAAGTTGGATAACAAAAGCCTTTTTAGCTTTTTTGGCTTTCGTTTTTATTTTGGGAACCGCAATTATGTGGGGGCCCGGGAGTTGGAATTTTGGATTTGGAAATTACTTCATAAAAGTTGGAGATATAACCATTACTCCTAAGGAATTTTTAATCGAATTAAACCTTTTAAGTTATCAAAACCCTAACCTTTCTAAGAAAATTTTGAAAAATAGAGCTTATTCTATACTTTTCATTCGTGCTGTTCTTGCCTATCTTGCCGAAAGGGATGGTTATTACGTTTCAGATAAAGAAATAGAAGATTTTATAAAAAGGAATTTTGTCGATAAAAACGGAAAATTCAATTTGAAGATTTTTGAAAATTTTCTAAAAAATTTTGGTTTAACGCCAAATGAATATAAGTCTATGGTTAAAAAAATTTTACTAGCAAACCATTACAAAGAGGTAGTTTTTTCCACCTCTTACGCTAACAAGGAAACCGTAGAAGCCATTTTGTTTCCGTTTAAGCTCCAAATTAAAGGTTATTTTTACAAAATAGATCCTAGTTTTTTTGAAAAGTTTATACCAAATCCTTCTGAGAAAGAATTAAAAATGATTTATAAGGAAAATCTCAATAGGTTTTCATCTAAAAATGTAATTCGAGAGGAGGTTTTGGTTTACAAAACGAAAACTTCTAAGGGGGCGGCTCAAATATATAACCTTTTGAGGGAGGGAAAACAACCTAAAGAAAAGCCTTATAAGGTTTTTAAAAAAGGCGAATCTTTAGAAGGTCTTCTAAGGCCTATTGTGGAGGAAGCTTTCAATAAAAAAGGTGTGGTAGTTAAAAAACTTCCAGACGGAAGCTATGTTGTGGCGGTTTATAAGAAGGAAAGGCTTAGCAAAGCTATTCCTTTTGAAAAGGTAAAAAATAAACTTGTAAAAATATACAAAAGGCAGAAAGCTATTCAATACCTAAGGGAGCATTATCGCGAAATAGTTAAACAAGTATTGGAGGGGAAAATTAATTTGAAACCTCAGAAAGTTAATTTAACTGGATTTCAACTCCTATCTTCGGAAGGGTTTGGTTTATCTTACGACGATCTGATGGCTATTTTAAATGGTAAAAAAATATTTGAAAAGATGGTTGATGGCGAAATTTGGATTCTTAAGATCGATAAATATGAAATTGTTAAAGATATGAATCCAGTTATATACGCTTACTATGAAAATTTGGTTAGAAATCAGGACTATTTAAACAAACTTTTAACTATAGTTAAAGCGTTTTGGCGAGAAAATCCTAATAAAATAAGTGTTAATACAAAACTTCTAAATCAATTTTAAATATTCGAAAATAAGCTCCGCTTTGTAGAGATTTTCTTTTTTTATGGGCCTTATTGTGTTTTTAACCGATTTTGGTACCGCCGATGGGTTTGCTGGGGTTATGAAGGGGGTAGCCCTCTCTATAAATCCCGAACTTCAGTTGGTAGATTTAAGCCACGAGGTGGAACCTTTTAATGTTTTGGAAGGGGCTCTCCTTTTGAAGGCGCACTATAAATATTTTCCAAAAGGGAGTATATTTGTTGCTG